>JANPCA010000189.1:0-7132 GCA_031430715.1 Hyphomicrobiales bacterium
GCTCGGCGACAGTCAAATCCAACCGCGTCACCGCTATCGTCATGGCAAACCTCCAGAGCGAATCAACCACCCCAGAGAATCATCACAGCTCGACAATCCAATATCACGATTGAGTCAGTTCATCTGACGGTTGGTATCAGAGACGTGGAGGCAAGCAAGGGCGATTATTGCTTTGGCGAAGAAGGCAACGAACTCTGGTTCTGGTGGTTTCCCAAGAAGTCATAACGGCGCCCAACATGGTATCGCCGCATCGAATGCTCTACCCTCAATAAGCCCGCGCCACGCAGAAATCGACCGCCTCCATCAGCGCGTCCTTGAACTCCGACTCCGGAAAGATCGCCAGCGCATCGCGCGCGATGTCGCCATAGTGGTTGGCGCGGTCGATCGTATCGGCGATGGCCCCGTGGCGCTCCATCAGTTTCCTTGCATAGCCGAGATCGTCCGCCGTCTGCTCGCCGTCTTCCAGCGTGCGCTTCCAGAAACCGCGCTCTTCCGGTGCTCCCCGGCGGTAGGACAGCACGACGGGCAAGGTGATCTTGCGCTCGCGGAAATCATCACCCACGTCCTTGCCGAGTTTCTCGGTCGAGCCGGAATAATCGAGCGCATCGTCGATCAGCTGGAAGGCGATGCCGAGATTGCGGCCATAGGATTCAAGTGCCGCCTGTTCCTCGCGCGGCCTCGTGGCCACCACCGCCCCCACTTCGGCGGCGGCGGCGAAAAGTGCGGCCGTCTTGGCGACGATCACCTGCATATAGGCGTCCTCGGTGGTGGAAATGTCCTGCGAAACGGACAATTGCAGCACCTCGCCCTCGGCGATGACGCAAGCCGCGTTCGACAGGATGCGCAGCGCTTCGAGGGACGCCGTCTCGACCATCATCTTGAAGGCCTGGCCCAGCAGATAGTCGCCCACCAGCACGCTCGCCTGGTTGCCCCAGATGACGCGGGCCGCCTGCTTGCCGCGCCTGAGATCGCTCTGGTCCACCACGTCGTCATGCAGCCGCGTGGCCGTGTGCATGAATTCGACCGCGGTCGCGAGCTTCAGGTGATCGCCGCCGCCATAGCCGCACATGCGCGCCGCGGCCAGCGTCAGCATGGGGCGGATGCGCTTTCCCCCCGAATTGATCAGGTGATTGGCGATCTCGGGGATCAGTTCCACATGGCTCCGGGCATGGGCCAGGATCGAATCATTCACCCGCTCCATGTCGGCAAGCGTGAGCCGCACGAGGGGCTCGATGCTGGCGCGCTTCTTGTTGCCCGCCCCTTCGAGTGCGATGACGACGCCCATGGGGCCACCTTTCCAAACTTCAAGGCTTGCTTAAAGCATAGCCGGCGCCCGAGGCCAAGATTGCGCGGGCCAAGGGCGGCGCCATGCCGCTGGCGCCAAGCATTCGTCAAGCATCCCCAAGGTTTGGGGGTTTACGAATCCGCAAATTGCCGCCACGGTGAATCCGCCATGGAAGAACTGCTGCGCAGCAACGATCTGGTCTACTTGTCCTTCGTGCGCCATGTGCTGAGCGAGGAGGGCATCGGCTTTCTCCAGCTGGACGACCATATGAGCGCGCTGGAAGGCTCGATCGGCATCCTGCCCCGGCGCATCCTGGTGGCGCGCGAAATGCTCGGGCGTGCCAAATTGGTGCTCGGTAACGCGTCGCTAACCATCAACGATTAGATTGTTGAGAATGCAGATGAGCGCAACAATCCAGGCCGCCCCTCCGCCGCCCCCGCCACCGGGGACGGCCATTCCCGCTTCCTTGACCGAGGACGGCTTCCTCGACGGGCGCTTGCGCATTCTGCAGCCCGAAAAAGGTTTCCGGGCCGGCATCGATTCGGTGTTTCTGGCCGCCGCCGTTCCCTGCCAGGCTGGCGAAACCGTCTATGAGGCGGGAATCGGCACCGGTGTTGCCGCCCTCTGTGTCGTGGCCCGCAACCCGAGCATTCACCTGACCGGCATCGAGGTCGCGGCGCGCTACGCCATGCTGTGCGAGGAAAACGCCAAGCGCAATGGGTTCAGCGATCATATCCGGGTGATCCACGCCGACGTGAAAGAGGCGCTCCGCAAGGACCTGGCCTCCATGCCGTCGCACGGCTCCTTCAGCCATGCCTTCGCCAATCCGCCCTATTTCGAGGACACGAAGGCAACACCTTCGCCCCACGCCTTGCGGGCCCAGGCCCATTCCTTCGGCCCCGACGATCTCGATCTATGGGTGAAGGTGCTTTACACCATGGTGACGCTGCGCGGCACCGTCACCATCGTGCACCGCGCCGATTCGCTGGGAAAACTCCTGCAGGTGATGGAAGACCGCTTTGGCGACATCCGCATCGCACCGCTTTATGCCCGCGAGGGGACCGCCGCCTCGCGCATCATCGTCCAGGGTGTGAAGGGTTCCAAAGCGCCCATGCAACTCCTCCCCGGCCTCATCCTGCATGACCAGAGCTCGCAATTCACCCCCGAAGCCGAGGCCATCCTGCGCGACGGCATGGCCTGGCGGCTGCGGTAATTGGAGGCTTAAGCATTCAAGATAGCGGCAGAGCAGGGAGACGCTTTTGTGAAGAGTGTCGCGGAGTTATGGGATTCTACCGATCCAGCGGCTTGGCATGCAGCATTAGAGCGGTATTGGTATTATGTGAAGCCGCAGAACCTTGAGCTTGAGAAATCTCCCGACTGTCTGGACATGGCGCGAATTCGAGAACTCGATGCCGATGGCGGGTACGATTTCTTGCACAATGAGTATTTCCATTGGAAGTTTACAGCTGCCCACCGCTACGCAATTACGACAGAACAACTTCAACGCTATTTAGATGGCTATGCACTCAACGAGCTGGATAACATTCGCAAACGCCTCTTGGCTCTCAATGGAGAAGACATAGCCTTTGAGCTAAGAACTGCACAAGATATCCATGGTCTTCGCACGGCGGGCGCATCGGGGCTGATCGCTCTGATGTGCCCTCAACACTATGGAACTGTCGATCAATTCGCCGTCAAAGCTTTGAGAGAAGTGAATGGGCTGCCAGAAGCAGCGGCTCTTGCTCGCATGAAGCCTGAGAGTCTGTCTGTTCGTGACGGCGTGGTCTTGACAGAGATTTACCGGCGAAAGGCCTCCGAAAATAACTATACATTTCGCTCGACGGAGTGGACACCTCGAAAAATCGACAAGATATTATGGACTTATGGGCGCTGACCACGACTAATTCCTACCCAATCACCGTCACCCCAGCGAAAGCTGGGGCCCCGCTTTTTTGCCAACGTGAAGGAAGCGGGATGCCAGCTTTCGCTGGCAAGACGGAATTGGGGAGTGGTCCAAGTCCAAATGTAAAATCCTTAAGCCGGATAAATGAGTTCCGCAATCTGGCCTTGCCGGAGAACTGATCCGACCCCATGTGAGGGGCGATGGCGCATTCCTCGTTTCTGAGTCGGCTCATTCCCTTAAGGTTCCGCAAATCGATTCCGGTGGTCAATCTGGTGCGGCTGCACGGAGCGATTGGTGTCGGCTCGCCGCTGCGCCCGCCGATCACCTTCAAGGATACGAACGACGTCCTCGAACGCGCCTTCGCCAGGAAGGGCATCGCCGCCGTGGCCTTGTCGATCAATTCGCCCGGCGGCTCGGCCGTCCAGTCGGCGCTGATTCATGCCCGCATCCGCGAGTTGGCCGAGGAACACAAGCTGAAGGTCTATGTCTTCTGCGAGGACGTGGCGGCGTCTGGCGGCTATTGGCTGGCCTGCGCGGGTGACGAAATCTATGCCGATCAGAGTTCCATCATCGGTTCCATCGGGGTCATTTCGGCGGGCTTCGGCTTCGTGGGCGCCATCGAGAAGCTCGGCATCGAGCGCCGCGTCCACACCTCCGGCGAAAACAAATCGATTCTCGATCCCTTCAAGCCGGAAAAGCCCGAGGACGTCACCCGGCTTCTGGACTTGCAGGCCGATGTCCATGAGGCCTTCAAGTCGCTGGTCAAATACCGCCGAGGTGTGAAGCTGAAGAGCGAAGATCCCGATCTGTTCTCCGGCGCCTTCTGGTCCGGCCGCCAGGCGCTCGAGAGGGGTCTGATCGATGGCATCGGCCATCTCCACGCCATCTTGCGCCAGAAATTCGGTGACAAGCTGGTGATCCGCACCATTGCCGCCTCCCAGGGCTGGGGGCTCAAGCGCCTTGGATTTGGCACGAGTTTCGGCTTGGGGGCCAATTTTGCGGCAGATTCTCTGGACGCCATGGAAACGCGTGCATTGTGGTCGCGTTTCGGCTTATGATGGTTAAATTGAGGGACCAGTGGAGGTTCACATGGTGGTTTTGAAGGTTTTGACCGTGATTGTTCTCGGGGTGTTGACCCTGCTGGCATTCCGGCATGTGATGCGGCAGGTGGAAGCCGCCAGGGTGAGGGTCAAGGCCCGCACCCCACGTGATCCGCGCGCCGTCAAGCGGCTGCGCCAGGATCCGCGCACTGGAATCTATTATCCGGTCGAGTAAAGCTCCGCTGTCATCGCTAGCGGCCTTGTTTTGGACATTGCCGTGAATTTATGTTTCTCTGGAGCGGGGCCATTTGGATGACCTTCAACCCAGAGGAGTATTCATGAAGAGAACCCTGTCCGTCCTGCTTGCATCCCTGATGCTGAGCGGCGTCAGCCTTGCTGCGGGCCGATCGCCGCCCGCCTCCATGCCGGTGGCCAAACCCGCCGCGGAACAGCCCGACGCCGCGATGGGCGCCATGACCGCCCCCGCCGTTCCCATGTTGCTGCCCCAGGCGCCGCCCGCCATGTCGCCGCAAATGATGCTTGAGGGCCTCTCGGCGCTCAAAGGCAGCCGGGATGGTACGACCAAGGACGTCGCCACCCCCCGCCGCGTCAAGCGCATGCTGATGGGCAAGGGCCGCGGCAAGATTGGCGACAACAAGGACGGCCTGAACAAGGGCAAGCTGAAGCAGATCGGCAATACCGGCGAATTCCCCTACACGACCATTGGCCTCGTGGCCAGCGGCTGCTCCGGCACCGTGGTCATGAAGCGTTTCGTGCTGACCTCGGCCTGGTGCGTGTTCGACCTGAAGGCCAAGAAATTCTTCGAGAACCTGAATTTCTTCCCGGCCGCCAATGGCAAGAAAACGCCGTTCGGCGAAGTGCAGTGGAAGAATGCCTGGGTGACCAAGGGCTTCGCCGAGAAGGGCGATCTCAATTTCGCCTATGGCCTGATCGAGCTTGACCAGGATATCGGCGACAAGACCGGCTGGTTCGGCTTCGGCGATCTGCCCAGGGGCAACAAGCAGTTCACCTTGACCGGCTATCCCTTAGCCGAAGTTCCGCCCGCCACCATGTGGGAAACCAAATGCCCGGTCGACAAGGCAGAGGAGAATTCCATCTTCTACCGCTGCCCCGGCAACGGCAAGTCGCTGGCCGCCATGCTGGGCTCGCCCCTGTGGTTCAAGGGCAAGGCCGATGACGCCTGGCAGATCGTCGGCATTCATGTCACTTCCCAGGACGATAGCATGAAGGCCTGGTGGGCCTCGCGGCTGAACCCCGCCGCCACCGAAACCCTCCTGGCCTGGGCCAAGGCCGCCGACCAGCCCGATGAAGGCACCGATGAGCCCGACGAGGGCACCGACGAGGACATGACCCATGAGGACACTGGCACCGACGAGGACATGGCGGACAAAGATACCGGTGAAGACGAGGACATGACCGGCGAGGATACCGGCACCGACGAAGTGGCCGACCAGACCGAATGCACCTGTGACGAGCAGGGCAAGGCCAAGTAGTTCTGCTTGACGCTCATAGCCGTGCCGCATAGGTTCCGCCCGCTTTCTTGAACGGGGCCATGCGGCATGACACTCAATCCCACCCGGTCCTTCCAGGATCTGATTCTGACACTCCATCAGTACTGGGGCGCCAAGGGCTGCGTCATCCTCCAACCCTATGACATGGAAGTGGGGGCGGGCACCTTTCATCCGGCCACCACGCTGCGTTCGGTCAGCCCCAAGCCCTGGGCCGCGGCCTATGTGCAGCCCTCGCGAAGGCCGAAGGACGGGCGCTATGGCGAGAACCCCAACCGGTTGCAGCACTATTACCAGTATCAGGTGATCATCAAGCCCTCGCCGCCCGATCTGCAGGAACTCTACCTGGGCTCGCTTGAAGCCATCGGCATCGACCGCTCATTGCACGACATCCGCTTCGTCGAGGACGACTGGGAAAGCCCGACGCTCGGCGCCTGGGGCCTCGGCTGGGAGGTCTGGTGCGACGGCATGGAAGTTTCGCAATTTACTTACTTCCAGCAGGTCGGCGGCCTCGACTGTTCACCGGTCTCGGGCGAACTTACCTACGGCCTCGAGCGCCTCGCCATGTATGTGCAGGGCGTCGACAATGTCTATGACCTGAACTTCAATGGCCAGGAGGGGCAAAAGCGCATCAGCTATGGCGATGTCTTCCTCCAGGCCGAACAGGAATTCTCGCGCTTCAATTTCGAGGAAGCCGACACGGTGCTGTTGAAGCGGCATTTCGATGACGCCGAGGGCGAGTGCCAAGTGCTTCTCGAGAAGAACCTGGATGGTGGTTACACGCTGGCGCTTCCGGCCTACGACCAGTGCATCAAGGCCTCGCACAGTTTCAACCTGCTTGATGCGCGCGGCGTCATCTCGGTTACCGAGCGCCAGGCCTATATCCTCAGGGTGCGCGAATTGGCCAAGGGCTGCTGCGAAGCCTGGTCGAAAACGCAAGGGGGAGAACATCCATGAGCAAGGGACAGATCGCCGGCAGAGGTCCCATCCCCGCCCAGGTCGAAGCCGGACAGACTTATTTCTGGTGCGCCTGCGGGTTATCCAAGAACCAGCCGTTCTGCGATGGTAGCCACAAGGGCAGCGAATTTTCGCCGCTGACTTTTACCGCGGCTGAAACCAGGAGGCTGTTCTTCTGCGCCTGCAAGCAAACCAGCAATCCGCCCTACTGCGACAGCACCCACGGCACTTTGAAACGCTGACCATCCCTGGAACCGGACGGCGATTGCAGTTGACTTCCAGCGAGGCGCCGGCATAACTGTAACTTCGGCGCATACGTTTAACCCGAGAGGTTCCTAATGACCGCCCATATCGCCCAGAAATTCCCGATCCCCGTCGATGTCGAAGCCGGCAAGGATTACTGGTGGTGCGCCTGCGG
>JANPCA010000190.1:0-3005 GCA_031430715.1 Hyphomicrobiales bacterium
CCCGGAAGACCGCGGGCTTCTGGTCGCCATGAGCCGCGTCAAGATCGCCCGTCAGGACTGGGAAGGCGCCCAGGCGATATCGGAGACCCTCAAGAAGTTGGGCGACGAGTCGGGCGCGAGCGAACAGATCCTCGGGGCTTCGCTCATCGGCCAGAAGAAATACGACGAAAGCATCGCGGTCTTCAAGGATACCCAGGCAGCGGCTCCGGGCAAGGTCCGGCCGATGAAGAACCTGGTCGTCGCCTATCTTCAGGCCGGCAAGGCGGCCGAGGCCGAAGCCTTCCTCGGCACGGTTCTCAAGGCCAATGACAAGAATGCCGAAGCCCATGTGCTGCTCGGCCTGGTCAGGACCACGCAGAAAAAACCCGCCGAGGCGGAGGCCTCCTTCCGCCGTGCCATCGAACTGCAGCCGGCAAGCCCCGTAGGCTATGCCGCGCTTTCCAAGTTCCAGGCCGATGCCCAGCAGTTCGACAAGGCCGAAGAGACCCTGAAACAGGGCCGCGCCAAGCTGCCAACCGACAAGACGGTCGCTCTGGGGCTGGCGGGCCTGCTCGAACGCCGCAACGACATCGAGGGCGCGATCAAGGTCTATGAAGAGCAGGTGAAGGCGACGCCCGACGATCTGATCATCATCAACAACCTCGCAAGCCTCCTTTCCGACTACCGCAGCGATGCGGCAAGCTTCGATCACGCCGAAGACATTTCGCGCCGGCTCGCCGGCATCGACATACCGGCGTTCAAGGACACTCTGGGATGGATCGCCTACCGCCGCGGCGATTTTCAGGCCGCCTTTAAACTGCTAACCGAAGCGGCCGAGAAGGCTCCTGGTTTCGCACCCATCCGCTATCACCTGGCCATGACCCATCTGGCGCTGAAGCGTCCCGCCGAGGCCAAGGCGCTCCTGACGGTGATCGATGCCGCGCTCAAGGACGGCGATCCGCTCAAGGAAAAGGTCCGCGCCGGCTTGGCCAGCGCAAACGAAGCCAAGTAAGACAATTGACTTTGAAGCGCGAGCGGGAACGCAAGACAGCATGAAACCGGCAGCGATTGCAGACACGGGCGGATGGCGCGCCTTAACGCCACCCACGGCATGGACCGGCGTCGCCTGGATCGGCGTCGCCATGGCCGGCATGGGACTGTTGTACTGGGATGGCATCCTGGCGCTTCTCGATGCCTGGACGCGGCCGGAATATAGTTTCGGGCCGCTGGTTCCCCTGGTTTCCGCCTATATGCTGTTGCATGAACTGCGCACCAAACCACCGGTCGCCGATGGCGGCAGCCGCGTACCCGGACTGGTCATCGTATTGTTCGGTGTGTTGCTGGGCATCCTCGGCAATCTCACGCAAATCCCCTATCTCATCGCCTATGGCCTGATCATCGTGGTGGGCGGCATCGCCCTCATCGTCGCCGGCGCGCGCCAGGGCCTCAGCTATTGGCCGGGCTGGGTACATCTCCTGTTCATGCTGCCCTTGCCCAACTTCATCTATTGGCAGTTGTCGGCCTTCTTGCAGCTGATTTCCTCAAGACTTGGGGTCGAACTTGTCAGGACATTGGGCATCCCGGTGTTTCTCGAAGGCAACATCATCGACCTCGGCATCTATCAGTTGCAAGTCGCCGAAGCCTGCAGCGGTCTCCGCTATCTGTTCCCGCTGATGAGTTTCGGCTATCTCTTCGCGGTGCTATACAAAGGGCCCCTCTGGCAGAAATTCACCCTGTTCATTTTGACCATTCCGATCACCGTGGCCATGAACAGTTTCCGCATCGGGATGATCGGGATCCTGGTCAATTACTATGGCATCGAACAGGCGGAAGGATTTCTGCACGCCTTCGAGGGCTGGTTCATCTTCATCGCCTGCGTCGTCCTTCTTTATTTCGCCGGGCTTATCCTGCAGCGCTTCCGGCGCAAGCCCGAGCTGGCCCTCAATATTCTGGAACTCGATTACGATGGCCTGCTCAAACCCTTCGCGTGGGCCCGGAACATCCCGGCCAGCCGGGCCATCGTCGGTGCTGCCCTCATTCTTGTCGCTACCGGAGTCTGGTGGCACCTGGCGCCGGCCCGGGCAGCACCTGTCGTCGAGCGCCAGACATTCGGCAGCTTCCCTATGGCACTCGGCGACTGGAGCGGCCGCCGCGGCGAACTTGAGGACTGGACGATTGCAGTGCTGGCCGCCGACGAATATCTGCTTGCCGACTTCGCCAGCGCCCAGAAACAGCCCAACGTGAACCTCTTTATTTCCTATTATAAGTCGACATCCGATGGCACCGGAATCCACTCCCCGCAGATCTGCATTCCTGGCGGCGGCTGGGAAGTGTCTGGCTGGCGGGTTGCGGAAATTTCCCCGGGAGAAAACGTCAAACCCTTCACCGTGAACCGCGCCATCATCCAGAAAGGCCGCGAACGCCAGCTGGTCTATTACTGGTTCGAGCAGCGCGGCCGCAGGCTGGCCAGCGAATATGCCACCAAGTTCTACACGGTTTGGGATTCCGCCACCACGGGCCGCGCCGATGGCGCCCTGGTGCGGATCATCACCAACTTGCCGCCCGGCGAACCGGAAGCCGATGCCGAGCGCCGCTTGGCTTCCTTCCTGCCGGCCATGATCAATGTCCTTCCCAGCTATATCCCCAACTAGCATGGCGGACCAGTTGCAGGAGGCGGATGCTCCATCCGTCAGGTCCGCCGCATCGGCGCGCGGCCGGGCGTGCGTCCTGGGCGTTCCCCTCGACATGGTCACGCTGGCCGGCGCGGCGCGCCATATTTCAGCCGCGGCCGCGGCCCGCGAGCCCCTCTTCATCTCAACGGTCAACGTCAACTTCCTGGCCTTGAGCCACCGCTCGGAGGCCTTCCGCGACTCCCTCTGGGCGAGCGGGCTATGCACCGCCGACGGCATAGCCGTCCTCCTTCTCTGCCGCCTCTTGGGGGTCAAGATGCCGGAACGGGTGGCGGGCTCCGATTTCCTGCATGCCCTCGCGGCGGCAGAAGATGCCAGACCCGGCAAGCCGCTCAC
>JANPCA010000191.1:0-8464 GCA_031430715.1 Hyphomicrobiales bacterium
TGTATTTCGAGAGCCTGTGTGTCTTCAGGGCGGCGATCACCTCCCTGGCCGTGGCCAGTTCGGCGGCGCTGAAGACCGCCGTCTGCAACAGCGTTTCGAGATCGCTGGGCTGGCGGGCGTCATAATAGATGCCGCTGCGGTCCATCACCATGGAGGCCGGGCGCCCGGCAGAGCCTGGCCGTAAGGAACGGATGAAACCATCCTCGAAGGCGGCATAGGGCAGTCCGGCACTTTTGGCCGCAGCCCTGGCGCGGGCCGCCGTGGGTTTGTGGCCCCAGCCGCCAACGGCTTCGTGGCCGGCGGCGGAAACCAGCGTGAAGCGCGGCTCAAGGCCGGAGAGCAGGCGCATCTCTGGCGCAAGCCGCATCAACCCCAACGAGAACACGGCAAGGCGGTTCATTAGCGCGCGGCGGTGGCGGAAATGACGGCTTCCGTGGCCGCGCTGATCACGACGCCTGTTTCTTGGCCGCTTCGGCCTCGTCCGGCATCTCGTAGGTCAGCGGCGACGGCGTGCCTTCGATCAGCGCCCTGGTGAGCGACGGCAGCAGGACCAGGCGTCCCTCGGCGCTGTAATAGCCGCCGTTGAACTGGCAGGTCTGGCGCATCAGGCTGATGAGCTTGTCATAGTCGGCGCGGCTGCTGCAGGGCCTGAGGCGGAAGAAATCGGCCAGCCGCATGCGCGCCACGATCTGCGGATGATTGAACACGGCGCGGCCCAGCACGAGGGTTGGAATGCCGCGCAACAGGGCCTGATGGCAGGCGGTGGAATTGACCGCCGTGGCCGACACCGTGCGCTCAAGCAGCGGCACCAGTTTGCCGGTCTCGACGAAGAACACACGGCCCTCGAGGCCATATTTGGCCGTCTCATCGCGGATGACCCGGTTGAGATCGATGACGCCATTGTCGAGCGGGTGGTTCTTGAACACCAGGAGCGAATCCTGGGCGCCGCACGCTGCAAATTCCGCCATACAATATTCGACGAAATGGCGCACCGACTGGAAGCTCGAATGCACTTTGATCTGCGAATCGCCGTTAAGTTGCAGCAACACCAGATGCACTGGTTTGGCGGCGCTCGCGATGGCCCGCAAGGCGCGCTCGGTGCGGCTGCGCCGGAAGGGCCAGGCCAATAGGCGCTGCAGCCAGAGCGTCGCCTCGCCGACGATATCGAGATCGCGGTGCGACTGGTAGCGCGGGAACAGCGGTGTCAGGAACAGAGCCGCGGCGTAATAGACGATGCCCGCGAAGGCATAGCGCAGATTGGAAGCGTGCAGCTTGGTCTCGGCTGGCTGGGAGGGTTCAAGCGGGCCAATGCGGTTCAAATCAACGCGGGTCAGGGCCGAGTGGCCGTTGACGCCATCGCTTTCGCAGGTGACCCAGTTAGGCCGCAGGTAACCTTCTTCGAGGACATGAATTCTGACGCCCAGGGGCTTCAGCGTATCGATGGCGGCGCGGTGATAGGCGCGGCAATCGCCATAGCAGATGAGATCGGTGATGCCCTTCTTGCGCACCGGGGTGGCGAGCCAGGCCGGCCAATCGGCAAACGACCTGCCGTAGAGGAGCGGACGTCCGAAGAGGCCATTCAGAAGATCGCCGCCGTTGAAGACGACCCTCGTGCAACGGTGGCCGGCATCGATCAAGGACCTGCGCAATTCACTGCCGAAACGCCCGCATGGAACCTGCAACATCAGGAAATGCCGATTGGGTTGCGCTGCATCGGGTTGGCGCTGTTCAGCCATAGATGCCATAGACCTCTCCGCCTTAAACCATCACTGGCCAGCCCCCGCTCGCTGCCGGGGTTCATAGCCTCTTGGGGAGTACTGTGCAAGTGCGTGATGATGCTGCGATAGAGAAAGGGTGAAAAAACAGGCATTTATCAGATGGTTAAGCGTGGTTGCGCGTTCATTTCAGGGGCCTGCCCTATGCCCATTTCCTTAACCCGCAAAGGCGCGCTAGATTCGCCTTTTCCAACTTCAGGCTTGAGTGACCATGATCGATCTCCTGCTGCGCAACGCAACCCTTCCCGATGGCCGGACGGGCATCGATATCGCTTGCATGAATGGCCGCATCGCCGAACTTGGACAGGCCATCCCAGGGGAGGCCGCCACGGTGATCGACGCCGCCGGCTACCTGGTCTCGCCGCCCCTCGTCGATGCCCATTTCCACATGGACGCGACGCTTTCGTTAGGGATACCGCGGTTCAATGAGTCGGGAACCCTCCTCGAGGGCATCGCGCTGTGGGGCGAGTTGAAACCGCTGCTGACCCATGAGGCGGTGATCGGCCGGGCCCTGCGCTATTGCGATCTGGCGGTGTCCCAGGGGCTGCTCGCCATCCGCAGCCATGTGGATGTGTGCGATGACCGGCTGCTCTGCGTGGAGGCGCTGCTCGAAGTCAGAAAGCAGGTGGCGCCCTATCTTGATCTGCAGATCGTGGCCTTTCCGCAGGACGGCTTCTACCGCTCGAAGACGGCGCGGGCCAACCTGCTCCGCGCTCTCGATCTGGGTGTCGACGTGGTGGGCGGCATCCCGCATGGCGAGCGCACCATGGCGGAGGGGGCCGCCAGTCTGAAGGAGCTCTGCGAAATCGCCGCGAAACGCGGGCTGCTGGTGGACATCCATTGCGATGAGACCGACGATCCCCTGTCGCGCCACGTCGAGGCGCTGGCCTATGAGACGCAACGCCTGGGGCTTGAAGGCCGGGTGGTGGGATCGCATCTGACCTCGATGCATTCGATGGACAATTACTATGTCTCGAAACTCATTCCGCTGATGGCCGAGGCCCGGCTTCACGTGACACCCAACCCTCTGATCAACATCACGCTGCAGGGCCGTCACGATACCTATCCGAAACGGCGCGGCATGACGCGGGTGCCGGAATTGCGCGCCGCCGGCCTCAATGTTTCATTCGGCCATGATTGCGTGATGGACCCATGGTACCCGCTGGGCCAGGCGGACATGCTGGAGGCGGCCTCGATGGGCATCCACGCGGCACCGATGACCAGCCGCGAGGCGATGCGCTGGGCCTTCGACGCGGTGACGGTCAATCCGGCCAAAGCCATGCATCTCGACGGCTATGGGCTTGAGAAGGGCTGCGAAGCCTCCTTCGTGGTGCTGCAGGCCAGGGATCCGATCGAGGCCATCCGGCTCAAGGCCAACCGCTTGCACGTGGTGCGGCGCGGCAAGGTGATCGCCGAGGCGCCAGAGCGGGTGAGCCTGCTCCATCTCGACGGAAGACCGCCAAGCGTCAATGGCGCCGCCTACGCGCCGTCCTGACTCCGCGAAAATCCGAAAGGTTGCGTTAAGCAATTGCTTGCATCGATGGTTTATCCAGAGTTGACCATAACGGGAGATGCGGCATGGCCGAGGCGACAGCACAGGAACAACTGTTTCTCGAACTGATCAACCGGGCCAGGCTCGATCCCGTAGCGGAGGCGGCGCGCTATGGCATCGCCCTCAACCAGGGGCTGGCGCCGGGCACCATCACGGCGGCGGGAAAGCAGGTGCTGGCCTTCAATCCGCTCCTGAACGATGCCGCCGACAGCCACAGCACCTGGATGCTGGCCGAGGATCAATTCTCCCATACCGGGGCTGGCGGCAGCGATCCGGGCGACCGCATGGGCGATGCGGGATATGGGTTTTCCGGGAACTGGACCTGGGGCGAGAACATCGCCTGGTCGGGCACGACCGGCAACCTGAACATCACACAATCGGTCTATCAGCAGCATGAGAATCTGTTCCTCAGCGCCGGGCACCGGGAGAATATCCTCGGGGCCAGCTTCCGCGAAGTTGGAGTGGGGGCCATTACGGGGAGCTTCACGACGGGATCGGGCACCTACAATGCCCTGATGACCACCGAGGCTTTCGCCGCGTCCGGCAACAACCGTTTCATCACCGGCGTCACCTATGACGATGACGACGGCAATGATTTCTATTCGATCGGCGAAGGCGCCGGCGGGCGCTCCGTGCAACTGCTGCAGGGCGGAAGTCTCAAGGCAACGGCTGCTTCGGGGACGGCGGGCGGCTATGGCATCGGCACCGCCATCAGCGGAGCCGTCGAAGTGCGGTTCTCAGGTGCTGGCCTTGCATCGCCGCAAGGCGTTGCGGTCACGCTCAGCGGCAGCAACATCAAGCTCGATCTGGTGGATGGCGGTACGATCCTGAGCAATGTCCCGGCCCGGCTCACCTTGGCGGCGCTCAACCTCACGCTGATCGGCATCGGCAATGCGGCGGGCACGGGGACCAACGGCGCCAACGTCCTGACCGGAAACAGCGGCAACAACATTCTCTCCGCCCTGTCGGGCAATGACACAGTGTCCGGCGGTGCCGGCAATGACAGGCTCATCGGCGGCCTGGGTGCCGACCGTCTGCTTGGCGGGGCGGGCGCGGATATTTTTTCATTCCGGTCGGCGGTTGAAACCGCCGGCGATCTCATCCGCGATTTCTCAGGTGTGGCGGACCGCATCGACCTGAGCGTCATCGATGCCGTGACAGGTGGCCTGGACAATGCCTTTCATCTGGTGGCGGGCGGAACCGCGGCGTTCAGCCATGCGGCGGGCGAGCTGCGCTATCAACGCACGCCATCGCGCACCCTGGTGCAGGGCGATGTGGACGGTGACGGCGTGGCGGATTTCGTCATCGTCCTGGACGGCCTTCACACCCTGACGGGCGCCGATTTCATTCTGTGACCGGCGGCATCCCCCTCCGGCGTGAAGGAAGAAAAGTTACAGCAAAATAAGATCGGCGTTGGTGATGGTCAAGGTTCCGGTCAAGGCGATCTTGGCCTCCGCCACGCCATCTCCGTCGCCATCGAGATTGAGGATGGTGGCGCCGCCTGTCTGCTCGTAGTTGATTTCGGCACCGCCAATGGCCGAGAAAGCATCGTCCTCGATGAAGGTGAAGCCCGTCATTTCGATGATGATGATGTCCTCGCCTTGGGTGAAATCTTCGATGCGGTCGCGGCTGGCGCCGGTCGGGGTGTCGTCGAGCGATTGATAAGCAAAGCTGTCGCTGCCCGCACCGCCGGTCAGCTCGTCGCGGCCGAGGCCGCCGGTGATCTGGTCATCACCGGCGCCACCGTTCATCACGTCGTCGCCGTCGAGGCCCACGATGATGTCTTTCTCGGCGGAGCCAGTGATGCTATCGGCGCCTGATGTGCCGGTCAGCTTGACGATATCGCTGCCCACCCAGCGCGTGAAGGACAGCGCCGACAGGTCGATCGCACCGGCCGTCACCTCAAGAGTCTGTTTGCCGGAACTTCCTTCGGCCTCGGTGAGCGCTGAAATTTGTTCGTCACCGAGGATTGCCTCCTGGTTCGCGCCCAGCATGACCAGCCGTTCGATGGAATCGATATTCGCCACCGTGAAATCCACGGTGCCTGAGAGCGCGGCGCTCAGTTCGACGGTATCGGTATCAGCACCGCCGTCGATAATATCGCCGGCGACAATTTCAGCGCCGGTGTTGAGCAGGAAGATGTCATCGCCGCCATTGCCCAGCAGGCCGTCGACCGCGGTGCTTCCTCTGATGGTGTCACCCAGCGTTCCGCCGATCAGGATGTTGGAGCCACCCGTGCCGCTGAGCAGCGTCGAGGCTTCGGCAACCGCCGTGCCGTCAAATGTTATCCCCGAGAGATCGACCGCAAACCCGGTAAACTCAAGTAAACATGCGGTGGTGATCGTAACTCGCTCGATAGAGTTGCTGCCGAACAGGTCTCCCGGCAATCTTACGAGGCGCGAATTGTCGCCATTCAGGCCGCCAAAAAGTTCCAACTCTTCAATTCCGCTTACAAAAACGCTACCAAGGTCGAATATCTGATAAGGGACCGCGGCGTGCAGATTGAGAAGAAGGACATCGTCGTCACCTGCGCCACCGTCGATCGATTCCCCGGCCACGAGTTCATCACCTGCATCGTATCTGATCAGATCATTGCCGGCACCACCGTCGACCGTGTCTCTCCCCTCGTCCGGCACGATGAAGTCATCGCCATCACCCCCATCGATGATGTCATCGCCCCACGACGCATCGATAAAATCGTCGTGGACCGACCCGGTCAATGTGTCGGCGGCAATTGTGCCTCTTATGGTTATATCATCTTCGAAGGAACTGGGTTCCTCGGTAACTTCCCATCCCACAAATTCAACGGCGGACAGATCGACGGCACTTCCTTCCACAACCAAGTAGGTGGTATGCTCGCCCAAAGGGCCGATGACCGTCGAAATTCCGCCTGGCCCAAAATCATCGCCATCAAAAACGGCACCATTACTCGACCTGAATTCGAGTATCTCGACATTGGTGATGACGGCATCAGTGAAGTCAACTAAGGAGTTGAATCCATCCACGGCGATCTTGTCTTCGGTTCCTCCGCCGCCATTGATGGTGTCGCCGATGACAACATCGAACTCGGATTCATGGAAATAATCAAACTCGTCGTTCTGCGTCCCGCCGATCAGGCGATCGGTGCCGGTTCCGCCTTCAATGATGTCGCGTCCCGATCCGCCCTTGATGATATCATCGCCATCGCCGCCCGTCAGCGTGTCGGCGCCGTTCCTGCCGGTCAGGATATCGGTTCGATCGGAGCCCGTGATCGTGTCGTCTTGCGAGGTGCCGTTTAGCGTCACCGTGTAGATATCCGGCCAGAAGCCGAAACGCCACTGGCTCGCGTCGATGCTGCCGCCGTTGACGATGATATTGCAAAGCAGACCCGCGCCTTCGATCAGCACCGTGTCGAGGATGGCCAGATTATCGAACTGCGATGCTGCGAAAGTGGCGTCCGCGCCAGAGGTGAACTCGATGAAGTCGATGTCAACGAGCGTGTCGGCGGAATAGTCGGTGCCGGCGGTTACGGTCAAGGTTGCCACAATGTGCGCTCCACAAGGTGCCCGCCTCATGTGGCGCGAACTTACCCAGCGGAATCAGGCAAATTCATGGCAAGCGTGTCAGCGCTTTTCGAGGCCATTGATCATCAGGGCGAGGATGGCCGTCTCCGCGGCTTTCATGGCGTCTTTTTTTTTCGCCGAGCACCGCCTTCACCTGCACGTCGAAATCGGCATAGTGCTGGGTGACGGCCCAGATGGCGAAGATCAGGTGGTGGGGATCGACCTGGTTGATGAGGCCCTTGGCCGCCCAACCCCTGATGACCGCCGCCTTTTCGTCCACCAGCTCCTTGAGCGGACCTTTGAGGAAGGCGCCGATGGCCGGCGCCCCGTGCAGGATTTCATTGGCGAAGAGGCGCGAGGCGGCCGGGTTGTTGCGCGACATGCGTATCTTGGCGCGGATATAACGCGTCAGTTCGGCGATGGGGTCGCCTTGTGGATCGAGCGCGCGCAGCGGCTGCAGCCAGCTGGCGAGCGTGTGTTCGAGGACGGCGATGTAGATGTCTTCCTTGCGCCGGAAATAATACAGCAGGTTGGGTTTCGACATGCCGCATTTGGCGGCGATCTGGTCAACCGTCGAGCCGCGGAAGCCATAGGCTGAGAAAACCTCTAACGCGGCGTCCAGAATAAGCTCCTCGTTCTGCGCCTGGATGCGCGTCTTGCGGGGGCGCGGGGACTTGGCCTGTGGCATGGCGCTACTCTGTTAATTCTTGATCAAATGGTCAAGAGCGGATAGCGTTTTGGCGATAACAAGCGATTACGGGGAGGGTGTTCGTTGGCGGCGCCAGTCATTTCGGCACGCGGGCTGAGCCTTACGTTCCAGACGGCGGATGGTCCGGTCTATGCGCTGTCGAAGGTCGATCTCGATGTCGAGGATGGCGATTTCGTCTCCTTCATCGGGCCTTCGGGCTGCGGCAAGACCACGCTGCTCAGGGTCATCGCCGACCTCGAGACGGGGACGTCGGGATCGATCACCGTCAACGGCATGACTCCCGCCGAGGCCCGCCTCGGGCGCGCCTATGGTTACGTGTTCCAGGCGCCGGCGCTTTATCCGTGGCGGACGGTCGAACGCAATGTCGGGCTGCCGTTGGAGATCATGGGCCTCGATAATCAGGCCGAGCGCATCCGGCGCAATCTGGAGCTGGTCAATCTCTCCGGCTTCGAGAAGAAATTTCCGTGGCAATTGTCGGGCGGCATGCAGCAGCGGGTGTCGATCGCCAGGGCGCTGGCGTTCGATCCCAAGCTGCTGCTGATGGATGAGCCCTTTGGGGCGCTTGACGAAATCGTGCGCGACAAGCTCAATCAGCAATTGCTGGAATTGTGGGGGCGGACGGGCAAGACCGTGGTGTTCGTGACCCATTCGATTCCTGAAGCGGTGTTCCTGTCGACCAAGATCGTGGTGATGAGCCCGAGGCCCGGCCGCGTGACCGATGTGATCGAGACGAAGTTTCCGAAGGACCGCACCCTCGACATGCGCGAGACGCCGGAGTTCCTGAAAGTGGCGCACCGGGTGCGCGAGGGCCTGAAGGCGGGGCATAGCTATGAGGATTGAACGCGGTTCTTCCTTTCCCCCTCGCGGGGGAAGGTGGCGCGCAGCG
>JANPCA010000192.1:0-4620 GCA_031430715.1 Hyphomicrobiales bacterium
TTTAGAACCGTTCTGTTCCGGAGTGAACCACTGCCAAATTCCGTCATGCCAGCGAAAGCTGGCATCCCGCTTCTTCCGCCGAAGTTAAGAAAGCGGGACCCCAACTTTCGTTGGGGTGACGGAGTTTTGAAATGGGGTTCAGTCTGTTTCAGAATTCCTATAGCCCCAATTCCCGCCACAGCCTGCCGGCCAGCGAGTCCGGCGGGAAAGCCGCATCGGCATCGATGCCGCGCTTGGCCCAGATCGTGGCATACATGTGCATGAAGGGTGAAGCCGGGGGATCGCGTGCCTCAAGGAAATAGCCCGGCACATTCCACCAGGCGACGGGATCGACCGCATCGGTGGGCAGGATGGTGACGCCGTGGTCCGGCTGTTCCAGCATCAGGCGCGACAGCATGTGAGGGCCGGCATTCTCCCAGTTCCGTTCGCTGACATTGAGGGCTGATACGGTTTCGGCGGCGCGGTGCCAGAGATCGCCGGGGCGGGGTTCGGGGTTGGCCATGAAGCAGTTGGTGACCTGGGTCAGGCTCTCGCCCGTGGCGGTGGGTTCGGTGTGGCGGAAGGGCCGGCGCTTTTCCGACGCCACAAGCGGGACGCTGAGGATATCGGGCGAATCGGTCAGGGCCACCACGTCCATGTCGGACCATAAGCCGCCCAGATCGGCGAGAACGCGGTAGCGGAACAGGCTCGAGAGATATGAGAATGAGATATCGCCGTCTTGTCCTTCGGGGACGAGTTCGGCGGCATCCCTTGCAGCCGCACCAGACATCACGTGGACCTCGGGCTCATAGCTCCACAAGGTCACGCGAAAGCCACGGCGCAAGAAGCTGGTGAGGCTGAGCCGCGCCAGGCGCGACAGGCCGCCTGAGACCCAGAGCATGTTGACGGGAAGCTGCTTCAGCATGTTACACCTCAGATCGGATAACCGGCCCAGCCCTTGATGGTGCGGAGCGCCAGGGCGGACTGGATGCGCTGGACGCCGGGCAGCCTCGATATGCGCGAGCGGTGGATGCGCTCATAGTCCGAGGCATCGGTGGCGGCAACGCGGAGCAGATAGTCGAACTGGCCGCTCATCAGGTGGCATTCGACAATCTCCGGCACGCGCTGCACGGCCTTCTCGAACCTCTCGAAGGCCTCCTCGGTCTGGGCGGAGAGCGACACTTCGACGAAGAACTCGTTGTTGAGACCCAGCGCGGCGCGGTCCAAGTTGGCGGTATAGGAAGTGATGACGCCCGCCTCCTCAAGCAGCTTCACGCGGCGATGACAGGACGACGGCGAAAGGCCGGCCTTGGCGGCCAGTTCGATAACAGGACGCTGGGAGTCCTTCTGCAATTCGCACAGAATGATTTTGTCCATCTTGTCGAATGTTTGCGCTTTCATTCGAAGAACTCTAACAAAATTCGAACATCATTTCAATGCCGCCCCACTTCGAAAGCCACTTCGGAAAATCATTCGGGGCACTTCGGGCTATTTTGACCGGCATCACAGGGAGAGACTTCAACATGCTGATCGGCGTTCCGAAAGAGATCAAGAATCATGAATACCGGGTGGGCCTGACGCCCATGTCGGTGCGCGAAGCCGTGCGCCATGGCCACAAGGTGTGGGTCGAGGCCCATGCCGGGGCGGGGATCGGCGCGTCCGACGCCGACTTTACGCAGGCCGGGGCCACCATCATCGCCACGGCGGCCGAGATTTTCGCCAAAGCCGACATGATCGTGAAAGTGAAGGAACCGCAGGCCGCCGAGCGCAAGATGCTGCGCGATGGCCAGATTCTCTACACCTATCTGCATCTGGCTCCCGATCCGGAACAGACGAAGGATCTGGTCGCCTCGGGCGCCGTCTGCATCGCCTATGAAACCGTCACGTCACCGCGCGGCGGCTTGCCGCTGCTGGCGCCGATGAGCCAGGTGGCGGGGCGCATGTCGGTACAGTGCGGCGCCCATAGCCTGGAGAAGGCACAAGGTGGGCGCGGCGTGCTGTTGGGCGGTGTTCCCGGCGTGGCGCCGGCCAAGGTGGTCATCCTCGGCGGCGGCGTGGTTGGCACCAACGCGGCGGCGATCGCGCTCGGCATGGGTGCGGACGTCACCATTCTCGAAAAGAGCACCGACCGCATGGAAGAGCTGGTCGCCCGCTTCGGCACGCAACTCAAAACCATCTATTCGACGCAAGGGGCAGTCGAGGACGAATGCGCGAGTGCCGACCTGGTGATCGGCGGCGTGCTGATCCCCGGCGCGGCAGCACCCAAGCTCGTCACCCGCGCCATGCTGAAGGATTGGAAGCCGGGCTCGGTCCTGGTCGACGTCGCCATCGATCAGGGTGGCTGTGCCGAGACCTCCAAGGCCACCACCCATGCCGATCCCACCTATGTGGTCGACGGCGTCATCCATTACTGTGTGGCCAACATGCCGGGTGGCGTGGCGCGCACCTCGACCTATGCGCTCAACAACGTGACGCTGCCCTTCGGGCTTGCCATTGCCAACAAGGGCTGGAGACAAGCGCTGGCCGACGACGCGCATTTGCGCAACGGCCTCAACGTGGCGCATGGCCAGGTGACCTACAAGGCGGTGGCCGATGTGCTGGGTTATGCTTATGTGGCCGCCGACAAGGTGATTGCGGGGTAAGTTTGTATCACTTATCAGTAGCCGTCATGCCAGCGAAGGCTGGCATCCCGCTTCTGCCGGTGCCGCCGGGAAAGCGGGACCCCAGCTTTCGCTGGGGTGACGGAACTGAGAGAAGAGCGGCGATACAATGCGCCCACGATCATCCCCAGCGCCGCTTTACGTAATCCTCGACGATCTCCTTGAACTGCCCGGAAATATTCTCGCCCCTGAGCGTCATCGCCTTCTTGCCGTCGATGAAGATCGGCGCCGCCGGCAGCTCGCCCGTTCCCGGCAGCGAGATGCCGATGTCGGCGTGTTTCGATTCGCCCGGCCCGTTGACGATGCAGCCCATGACGGCCAGTTGCAGGTTCTCGAAGCCGGGATAGTCGCGGCGCCAGTCGGCCATGCGGTCGCGGACGTAATGCTGGATGTCCTGGGCCAATTCCTGGAACACAGTGGAGGTGGTGCGGCCGCAGCCGGGACAGGCGATCACCATGGGCGCGAAGGCGCGGAGGCCCATGGTCTGGAGGATTTCCTGGGCGACGATCACCTCGCGGGCGCGGTCGCCGCCAGGTTCGGGCGTCAAGGAAATGCGGATGGTGTCGCCGATGCCTTCCTGCAGCAGCACGGAAAGTGCGGCCGTCGAGGCGACGATGCCCTTGGAACCCATGCCGGCTTCAGTGAGGCCCAGATGCAGGGCATAGTCACAGCGCGAGCCCAAGGCACGGTAGACGGCGATCAGGTCTTGCACCTCGGAGCACTTGGCCGAGATGATGATCTTGGTCCGGGCCAGCCCCAGTTCCTCGGCGCGGGTGGCGGAGAAAATGCCGGACTGGACGATGGCCTCGTGCATCACCTCGCGCACGTCCTGCGGGGTGGCGGACTTGGCGTTCTGGTCCATGAGTTCAGTCAGTAGCGCCTGATCGAGCGAGCCCCAGTTGACGCCGATGCGCACCGGGCGGCCGAACTTCAGCGCCGTCTCGATCATCATGGCGAAGTTGCGGTCCTTCTTGTCCTTGAAGCCGACATTGCCGGGATTGATGCGGTATTTGGCAAGCGCCTCGGCACAAGCCGGATTGTCGTTCAGGAGCGTGTGGCCATTATAATGAAAGTCGCCCACAAGCGGCACGTTCACGCCCATCCGGTCGAGCTTGTCGCGGATATGCGGCACGGCCTTGGCTGCCTCGTCACGGTCCACCGTGATGCGCACCAGTTCGGAACCGGCCCGCGCCAGTGCGGCGGACTGCAGCGCCGTTCCCTCCACATCCGCCGTGTCGGTGTTGGTCATGGATTGGACCACGACGGGGGCTAAGCCGCCCACCGTGACGTGGCCCACTTTCACGGGCACCGAATGCCGCCTCCTGCCGATTGCCGAGTAACTCATGGCTGCCTAATTGGTCTGCGGAATGGCCAAGGTCAAGACGAAGAGAAGCCCGGCCGACAGCACGATGGCCGGCCCCGATGTCGCATTGACGAAGGCCGAGGCGAGCAGCCCCATGAGCACGGCGAGCCCCGCCATGCCAGCCGAAATCACCGCCATGCGTTCGGGCGTTGCCGACAGCCTGCGCGCCGCGGCGGCCGGGATGACCAGAAGCGCGGTAATCAGCAGCAGGCCGACGATCTTCATGGAGATCGCCGTCATGAGGGCGATCAACAGGATAAAACCCAGTTCGACGCGCTGCACCTTCACGCCCTCGGCGTGGGCCAGTTCCTCATGCACCGAAATGGCGATCAGGTCGCGCCACAGGTAAGCCAGTACGGCCAAGACCAGGGCGCCGCCGCCCCAGACGATTGCCACATCGCGCGAGGTGACGGTGAGGATGTCGCCGAACAGCAGGTCCATGTGGTCGCCCGCCGCTCCGGTCACCAGACTGACGGTGATCAGGCCCAGCGCCAATGACGTGTGCGACAGGATGCCGAGCAGCGTATCGGTCGCCAGCGCCCGCTGCTGTTTCATCACCATCAGCAACAAGGCCACCGCCACCGCCGTCGCCGCGGCGCCGAGCGTCAGGCTGAAGCC
>JANPCA010000193.1:0-2445 GCA_031430715.1 Hyphomicrobiales bacterium
ACCGGCTCGTCACGTCACATCTGGGCCCGCGATCCGAGTATCGCAAACAAAGAGGCCGTATACATGACTGCTCCACGTCCAAGCCACCAGGCGCCAAAACCCTTGCCAAGCGGAGGCCGTCCATACATGACGGTACGGAGAGTATTGTTCCAATTTAACGGAAATCATTCTAGTCTCTTGATTCAACGGTGGTGCAATGCCCGATACAGTCAAGTTCGTGATCGTCCTCCTCTGCCTCGGCGGCGCCATTTATGGCGGCGCCTGGGCTCTGGCGCATTTTCCGCCCGAGCAGACGGAGGTGGTAAAGGCCTTGTCCAGTGAAAAGCTCCGGCAAAAATAGCGCGGCAGGCTCCCGCGATCTCCGGCTCGTCGAGCGCTTCCTCGAAATGATGGCGGCCGAACGCGGCGCATCGGCCAACACGATTGCCGCCTACGCCCACGATCTCGAGGCCTATGCGGCGCATGTTGAAGGTCTCGGCCACGGCCTCAAGACCTGCGGGCCGGATGGGATCAAGAGCCATCTCGAAGGCCTCGAACGGCTTGGGCTGGCGCGCAGTTCGGCGGCGCGGAAACTTTCCGCCATCCGCCAGTTCCATCGTTTCCTGCATGGCGATGGCCTTTCGGCGGACAATCCGGCAACCGCCATCGACAGCCCGCGGGCGGCCAGGCCGCTGCCGAAAATGATCTCGGAGCCCGATGTCATGCACCTGATCGGCGCGGCGCGCCGGCGCATCGAAAAGGCCGAGGGCAAGAGCCTCGTCAAGGCCTGGCGGCTCCTGTGCCTTCTGGAATTGCTCTATGCCACGGGCCTGCGCGTCTCGGAACTGGTGGGACTGACGCGCAACGCCTCGATGGCGGAGCGCGATTTCATCATGGTCAAGGGCAAGGGCGGGCGCGAGCGGCTGGTGCCGGTTTCGAACACGGCCCGCCAGGTGCTGGGCGATTATCTCGGGGCTCTGGAGAAATCAGGCGCGGGCGGCGGCAAGTGGCTGTTCCCGTCGTCCGCCGCGGCGGGCCATCTGACACGGCAGCATTTCGCGCTGGAGTTGAAGGGGCTGGCGATTGCCGCCGGGCTTGATCCCGCCAAGGTTTCGCCGCATGTGCTGCGCCATGGTTTTGCCAGCCATCTACTCGAAGGCGGTGCCGATCTGCGCTCGGTGCAGCAGATGCTGGGCCACGCCGACATTTCGACGACGCAAATCTATACCCATGTGCAGTCCGAGCGCCTGCGCGAGGTGGTCGAGCGCCACCACCCGCTTGCGCCCAAGAAAAGTTGACTTCCGCGCTCCGGACCGCCAGTTTCCGGCTGAGTTTCAAGGACCACACAAAGACATGCCAGCCTATCTCGATTTCGAAGCGCCCGTCGCCGAACTGGAAGGAAAGATCGCCGAATTGCGCGCCCTTGCCTCTTCCGACAAGACCGTGTCGATTGCCGATGAAGTGAAGGCGCTGGAAAGGAAGGCGTGGAAGAGCCTCGCCGATCTCTATCTTGGTCTCGATCCCTGGCAGAAGGCGCAGGTGGCGCGCCATCCCGAGCGGCCCCATGCGGCGGATTATATCGAGGCGCTGATCAGCGAATTCACACCGATGGCGGGCGACCGCAAATTCTCCGAGGATTTCGCGGTTCTGGGCGGCATGGGGCGCTTCCGGGGTTCAGCCGTGATGGTCATCGGCCAGGAGAAGGGCAATGACACGACATCGCGCCTCAAACGCAATTTTGGCATGGCGCGGCCTGAAGGCTACCGCAAGGCGGTGCGCCTGATGGAAATGGCCGACCGGTTCCAATTGCCGGTCCTGACCTTCGTCGACACGGCGGGCGCCTATCCGGGCATCGATGCCGAAGAGCGTGGGCAAGCCGAAGCCATCGCGCGTTCGACCGACTGCTGCCTGGGACTTGGCGTTCCGATGATCTCGGTGGTGATCGGCGAGGGCGGCTCGGGCGGGGCCATCGCCATTGCCACGGCGAACGTCGTGATGATGCTCGAGCACGCCATCTACAGCGTCATTTCACCCGAAGGTGCCGCCTCGATCCTGTGGCGCGACGCGGGCCGCGCCAAGGATGCGGCGGCGGCCATGAAGATCACCGCGCAGGATTTGAAAAGGCTCGGCATCATCGACGAGATCATCCCCGAACCCATGGGTGGTGCGCATCGTGGCAAGGCGGAAGCGATTGCTGCCACGGGCGATGCGATGGCGCGCGCCCTTGGCGCCTATGAGGGCGTCCCGGGCGAGGAGTTGCGCTCCCGGCGCCGCGAGAAATTCCTGTCGATCGGACGCGGGATTTAGGCGGTCAAGGCCCGTTGACCGTATCGAAGTAAACCTGCACGCGCGAATAGAGCGAGGCGACGCCGGTCGACGTGTCGGTCAGAACGGGAAGCAGTGCCACGCCGAGGATCGAGGCGATGAGCGCATATTCGATGGCCGTGGCACCACGGTCGTCCTTGG
>JANPCA010000194.1:0-2235 GCA_031430715.1 Hyphomicrobiales bacterium
ATCATGGCGTCCTGGAATCGTTGTTTCACCGAGCATAGGAAATTTAAGCACCCTTGTCCATCTGCGTTAAGGCCGATAAAAGCCATTGGACGAAGCCGCTGCGCGGCAGCGCAGACGGGGCTTCGCCCCGAAGCCCCACGAAGGCCTGCGGCCCTCGACCCGCAATAGGCTTGCGCTCGTGAAATGAGGGACAACTGTGCCGTCCGAGGCGCTGCGGCTTGACGCCGCCCCTACCTACAATCTGCAGGTCTCTGCGAAATCGGCGTGTTTCTGTCCGACTCTTGGCTTTCCCGCCGCCCCGTTTTGGGGCGCGGCCACCAAAGGAAAGCCATGGACATCCTGACCCCGATCGAACGCCTGAACCGCTGGATGACCCTTCGAGGACTCAAGCCAAATACCGTCATCATCTACAACCGCATCGCACGCAAGTTCCTCGATCAGCACCAACAACCCATCCACGAAATCACCCGCCAGGATGTCGAGCAGTACTTGCTCGCCTTTGCCGAACGGGGGGCCAGCCCACAGACCCGCAACCTCGCGCTGGCTGCCCTCCGCTGCCTATTTCGCACAACCGTTGGTCGCGACGTTCTCGCTGATATTCCCGCCGTTAAGTCGCCTCGTCGCTTGCCGGCCATTCTTAGCGGCACTGAGATTCTTCGCCTCTTGCAGGCCACCAAAACCACAAAGTACCGTGCCATCTTCATGCTTGCCTATGGCGCGGGCCTTCGGGTAGGCGAAATCACCGCCCTGCAGGTCCAGGACATTGATAGCCAAAGAATGCTTCTGCACATTCGCCACGGAAAGACCGGTCCCCGCTTCGTGATGTTGAGCCCTCTCGTGCTTGAGGCCTTGCGATCCTATTGGAAAGACTGTCGTCCCACGGGTCCACACCTGTTCCCAGGAAACGGAGGCAGAGCTGCCTTGAGCCGTACCGCGATCAATCACACGCTTCTCAAGGTCGCCCGTGAAGCTGGCATTTCCAAGCGCGTCCATCCTCACAAACTGCGACATTGCTTCGCCACCCACATGCTCGAATCAGGCGCCGACATCCGCACCGTTCAAATCTTGCTTGGACACACAAGTCTCGAATCCACTGCAAGATACCTGCACCTGAGCACCGCGCGCCTGCGCCAAACCTCGAGTCCACTCGACCTCATCGGAACCCCCAAAGGCCGCTTCCTCGGCTGACCCTCGATGCACCTCGCCCCCTGCACGGCGGGCCCGACAGCTCCGTTCACCAAACGCCCCGAGGTGGCCGACATCCTTCGTCACCACCTCGAGGGCCAAGGCCCTCGCTTGGCCGTGAACCGCGAGCAAGCACGCGTCGCCCGAGACATAATTCGCTGTCGCACCGCCATCCTTGGCGGCCATCTTCAGTGGTGCCAGGCCTGCGGCCTCCAGCGCCCCGCGTACAACTCCTGCAGAAATCGAAGCTGTCCCAAGTGTCTGTCACACAAAGCCAGAGACTGGGTGGAGCAGAAGGAGATGGAGCTTCTGCCTGTTCCGTATTTCCATCGGACCCATGCCTGAACCCATTTCCTCACCGGTCGGCCCGCGCGCTCCTGCGCGGGGGTTGGATCTTGCCGCGCTGGGCGCCATGGGGCTGGAGGGCACCGAGGCCCCGCGGCCGACCGTGCCGGGGTTTCGGGTGGAGACACTGCTCGGTTCCGGCGGACTGGGGACGGGATGGAAGGCGCAGTGCCTCGCGGACGGGACGACGGTGGCGCTGAAACTCCCGCACCAGACCCAGGCCGACTTCGCTGAGCGGCTCCGGGGCGAGGCAGAATCCTTGCGGAGGCTCGACCACCCGCACATTCTTCGCTGCCTGGACTGCGGCACAAAGGCAGACGGGCATTCCTGGCTGGCGCTGGAGTACGTCCATGGCGCGCCGCTGTCGAAGCTGATCCCCCAGCATGGATTTGCGTGGACAGAGGCGCTTGGGTATGTCCAAGCGATCGCCGCGGCCGTCGCTTATGCGCACCGGCAGGGCGTTCTCCACCGCGACCTCAAACCCTCCAACGTTTTAATCGGACACGATGGCTGCCTCAAGGTCGCCGACTTCGGACTGGCCCGTCCCCTGGATGAGCGCGTGGTCACCTTTTCGCTGACTCTTTCCGGCATGGTGGCCGGAACCGCCGAATACCTCGCGCCAGAATGTTACGCGCATGATTATGAACCGGCCGCGGCGGCGGACATTTACGCGCTGGGCATCATTCTGTATGAATTGCTGACCGG
>JANPCA010000195.1:0-12889 GCA_031430715.1 Hyphomicrobiales bacterium
CCACGGCGCCCCAGGCGGATGACATGGGCCATGGCGGGCGAGGTGGCGATCAGGTCGTTGAAACTGAGTGCGCCGCCCACCTTCTTGTTGAGGCGCTTCACCTCTTCGGTGAGGGCATTGACCTTCAGGAGATTCTGGATCGAAATCTTGAGGCGCTCAGGAGAAATCGGCTTGACGACAAAGTCATCGGCACCAGCCCGCATGGCTTTGATGACGGTTTCGATCGAGCCTTGCGCCGTCTGCACGATGACCGGCAGGTCGCCGCGGATGGCCTGCAGCCGGTCGAGGAATTCGAGCCCGTCCATGCCCGGCATGTTGAGATCGAGGATGATCAGTTCGATGGTGCCGCCGGAATGGCTTTTCAGCACCTCAAGACCCTTGGCGCCGCCATCGACCGGCACGGGATCGCAGCCGAAACGGCGGACCAGTTCCTCCAGGATGCGGCGCTGGGCCGGATCGTCTTCGACAATAAGAACCCGTACCGCCATGCGCGACGAACTTCTTTCAATGCAATCTTGAGTCTGTCTGAAGCCCGTTGCGGGCCTCTGGACGCCGAGCGCCAATCTGACAGCGAAGGGTAAAGGCGCTGTTAATAGGGCAGTCCGTTTGGGGACAATCCGGAGGGCTTGAAGTGGCCCCAAAGTCCGCGCTACTGCCGCTCGATTTCGTGGCGGGCGGCCTGGGCGAGGAAGGCCGAGCGCGTGAGCTTGCGCCGCCTGGCCGCCATGTCGATGGCTTTCAGCATGCCGCGTTCCAACGTGATGTTGGCCCTGACCACGCGGGTCTCATTCTCGATCAGGGGCACGGCCATCAGAAAAGCGCCCGCCGCCAAATCGGCGGCAACTTCGAGATCGCGGCGGATGTCCTCAATGCCGCGCGGAAAGGTGAGTTCGGCACCCTCGGCATGAAGACTGAGGGCCTCGACCGCATTGGGAACAAGATCATCCATGTGGTCAGCCGCCGAGAAACATCCTGGGACATCTGGAAAATGGACACCGAAGGCGGAATCCTCATCTTTATGAACAACAGCGATGTAGTAACGCATCAGTCTTGGTCTCCTCTGACAGGCAGCCAGCCCGCTGCCTTGGCGATGGCGCGCGCCGTTCCAAGTGGCAGGTCTTTCTTGGGATGTGGCACGATGATGGTCTGGGCGCCCTTGCGAAACTTATGATGCGAACCCACGATGCTCACCAGCGTAAAGCCGTCATCGCGCAGGCGCTTTACAAGCTTGCGGCTATCGCATTCCATGTGTATTTATATGCGCACAAACATTGATTTTCAAGTCAAATCGCATCCGGCACTGGAAACACCGGATTCACTTGGCGCCGTTATCGCCGCTTCCTCCCGAATGGATGAAATAGTGGCCCCTTCCGCAGTCGAGCGTGCCGCCGATCAAGTTCTTTATTTCCGAGAGAAGGCAAGGGCGTGGGCTTGACCGGCAACAAACGGATTGACGGCCGCCGTGTTACAAGCAAGCAGAAGGGGAAACTGAAATTGCATCCGCAGCGCATTATCCTGTTTGCCGTGGCCCTGCTCGGGCTGGCGCTTGGCTTTGTTGTTCCGCTGCTCGGAGCGGAAGACTGGCAGGAC
Organism: Hyphomicrobiales bacterium; assembly: GCA_031430715.1. Classification (GTDB taxonomy): domain Bacteria; phylum Pseudomonadota; class Alphaproteobacteria; order Rhizobiales; family Aestuariivirgaceae; genus Aestuariivirga. The sequence goes on from JANPCA010000195.1 coordinate 1,591, forward strand.
TGGATCTGGGGGGCCGCCGCCGCCGCCGTTCTGCTGGTGCTGTGGCGCGACATCATCGCCTCGCTGGTCAAGGGCGAGATTGGCCTCGATATCGTGGCGGGGCTGTCGATCGCCGTGGCGCTGGGTTTCGGCGAGACGCTGGCGGCGGCCGTCGTTGCGCTGATGTATGCCGGTGGGCAGCTGCTCGAGGACTTCGCCGCCAACCGGGCCAGGGCCGACATGCAGGCGCTGCTGGCGCGGGTGCCCAAGACGGCGCTGCGTTATAGCGATGGTGCTTTAAGCGAAGTGGGGATCGACGACATCCGCGTGGGCGACCGGCTGCTGATCCGCCAGGGCGACATCATCCCGGCCGATGGCACGGTCGAATCCGGGAAAGCGCTGCTCGACATGGCGGCGCTCACGGGTGAATCGGTACCGCTGCGGCGCAGCGAGGGCAGCGAAGTGGTGAGTGGGGCGCGCTCGCTCGATACCGCTTTCGATATGGTGGCGCTCAGGCCCGCCTCGGAAAGCGCCTACGCGGCGATCGTCAAGCTGGTCAGGGCGGCGCAGCAGGCCAAGGCGCCTATGGTGCGCCTCGCCGACCGTTTCGCGCTGTGGTTCTTAGGGCTAACGGTGGCGATGGCCGGGGCAGCCTTATGGGCCACGGGCGACCATGTCCGCATGCTCGCCGTTCTGGTCTCGGCAACGCCCTGTCCGCTGATCCTCGCGGTGCCCGTGGCCATCATCTCCGGCATGGGCAAGGCGGCGCGGCGCGGCGTGTTGATGAAGGGCGGGCCAGTGCTGGAGGCGATGGCCAGGGCCTCGTCCCTGGTCATCGACAAGACCGGCACGCTCACCCGTGGCAAAGCGGAACTGGCCGGGATCGCGGTGGCCGGGCGGCGCAAGCCGGATGAGGTTTTGCGGTTGGCGGCTTCGCTCGAACAGGCCTCCGCCCATGTGACTGCCATGGCGGTGGTCGAGGCGGCACGGGCGCGGGGCCTCAAGCTCACCTTCCCGCAAGCGGTACGCGAGACGGCGGGCGAGGGCCTCGAAGGCCAAGTCGATGGTCATCGCGTGGCGGTGGGCGGACATGACTATGTGCGCCGCCGCCTGAAGCTCAAGGCCATGAAAAAGCCGGACGCCCCGCCGGGAACGATCCTCGCCGCGGTGGCGGTCAACGGCAGGCTGGCGGGCCACTTGGTGATGGCGGACGCGGTCAGGCCCGAGACACCCGCCGCGCTCACGCGGCTGCGCCAGGCGGGGATCGCGCGCATCGTGCTGGCCTCGGGCGATGCCCAGGCGGTCGTCGACCGGGTGGGGCAAGGGCTCGGGCTCGATTCGCTGCAAGGTGGGCTCGATCCGCAAGCCAAGGTCGATATCGTGCTGGCCGAACGGGCACGCGGCGTGGTGCTCATGGTGGGCGACGGCGTCAACGATGCCCCGGCCCTGGCCGCCGCCGACGTCGGCATCTCGATGGGGGCGCGCGGTTCGGCGGCCGCCTCCGAGGCAGCAGACGCCGTGCTCCTCGTCGACGATCTGGAACGCCTGGCCGTGGCGGTCGAAACCTCGAAGCGGGCGCGCTCGATCGCCTTGCAGAGTGTCTATGCGGGGCTTGGACTATCGCTCGCCGCGATGACCGCCGCCGCCTTCGGCTATCTGCCGGTGGTGCAGGGGGCGCTGGTCCAGGAGGTGATCGACGTTGCGGTGATCCTCAACGCGCTCAGGGCTTTGCGGTAGTCGTGGCTATTGCAGAGTGATTTCGTGGTGTGTATAAAATACACAGCGCTTGGAGTTGCAATTGAACGCCACCCGCCGGGCCGAAACGACAAAGGACGTTGTGAAGCGCCTCGAAGCCGATGGCTGGGTGGCGCGGCCCGGAAAGGGTGATCACATCAACTATACCAAGCCCGGTAGCCGGATGTTGATCACCATTGACACCGGGCGCCGTGAAATCGGCTTCGGCATCTTGCGGCGGGTTTACCGGATTGCCGGATGGGAATGGTAAAACTGGCTGAGGAGATTGACATGTCCATCTTGCGTTACCTGGCTTTGGTCGAACGCGATGAAGCGGAATATGTGGTGGTGTTTCCGGATTTTCCCGGCGCTGGAACGAGCGGCCATACGCTCGAGGAGGCGCTGGAACGGGCCGAAGACAATCTGGCCGCCCATGTCGAGGGATTACAGCAGGAGAAATTGGACATTCCATCTCCCCGCACTCTCGAAGTTCTCAAGGCCGATGGCGGTCTCGCCGAAGACTGGGCCGTTGATCCAATCGTGGCAGTTGTCACCGTCATGCTGCCTGAGAAGGCGGAGCGGATCAACATCACCATCGACAGCGGCCTGTTGCGGCGCGTGGACCGGGCGGCCGGGATGTCGGGCGAAACGAGATCGGGCTTCGTGGCCCAGGCCTTGCGGGAGCGGCTGGCCGGCTAAGTTCCAGCTCGCGCCTTGAAGAGATAGAGCCGCACCAGCAAGAAGAGCACGAAGCTGTTGAGCAGGTGCCAGCGCGGGTGGGTGCCTTGGGGGAGGGCCTCGCAGACGGCCAAGTCGGCGGCGCGGAAGGCGATGGAGACGGCGAAGATCAGGCCCGCATCGCGAAGCGCGTTCGAAGTGTGCCGGTTGTCTTCACGGGTGGCGATGGCGACGGCGAAGATGGCCAGCAGGGCCGGGATATAGAAGGCCGATGAACCCATGAGCGGTGCGAGGGCGGCGCCCAGCAACGGCGATGCGGCGAAGAAGGCGAGCGTCGCGGCGGCGGCCTGCCACCACTTGAAATGTAAATAGGTATGGAGCGCCAACAAGAGATAGCCATGAATGAAGACGGTGATGGGCAGCACGTCGGCCAGCGACGACCAGCGGTTGGCGAAGGTGTGGAAGAGAAAGGAGCCGATGCCAATGACCAGCACGTTGAGCACCAGCAACAGCCCGATGATGTGGTGGCCCGGGCTTTTCAGCCACATGCGCAGCAGCATGAGCCCGGCGACGATGAAGGCAACATTGCTCAGCGCATTCATGGGCTCCGCCCAGAAGGAAGTATCAAGGCGCTCGCAATACTGATCGACGGGTTCGAACCAGTTCATGCCGGAAGCTTACCACACTCAAGATCGCCACCTCCCCCACGCGTCAAAATCCTTTTTTAGGATTGGAGTGCTATTTCCGGGTGAAGCACGCAAAACCGGGGAAATATGAAGGACGTCGAGCCTGATCTGAATGCGGCCCATTTCGATGCCGCGAAGGATGACGTCTTTGGGCGGATCGCCAACCGTTATGACGTGCTGTGCGATGTTTTCAGCCTGTTTGCGCATCGGCGGTGGAAAAGCGCGATGGCCCGCGAGATCGCACATTGCAATGGAGCACTTGTTCTCGATGTCGCGGCGGGGACGGGCCATATTCCGCTGCGCCTCATCAGGCGGTTGAACACCGAACCGGAGTTGCCGCGCAAGAAGATCATCGCGGCCGATCTCTCGCCCGGCATGCTCGCCGTCGCCAGGAAGCGGCCGTTCGGCAATGATCCCAGCCTGGAGTACCGGGTTATGAATGCGCACGATCTCATTGGCATTGAGAGCGGCTCGGTCGATATCTTCTCGATCTCGTTCGGCATGAAGATCATGGACCGGGCGAAAGTGGTGCGGCAGGCGCATCGCGTGCTGAAATCTGGTGGAAGTTTCTTCTGCCTCGAGGCGGCGCGCATACCAGTGGAGATGCTGCACCGGGCCTATCTCGTCTATATGAACACATGCCTGCCGGTCATGGCGAGGATTGCAACGGGGGGAGATCACAGCGCCTATGATTATCTGTTGCGGGGCATCCACGCGTTTCCAAGGCAGGAGGAATTTGCGGCGGAGTTGGTGGCGGCGGGATTCCGAGACGTCGGTTTTCGGAACTTCCCGTTCGGCATTGTTGCCATGCACCGTGGTGTGAAAGCCTGATTCGCCTGACGAAGCAGTTGCCGATAGGCCGGTGATCCTCCATAGGAGAACTCCGCTTTTCACGAGGATAAAGCATGACCGCTTCCGCCGCACTTGGAACCTTGCCCGAATGGAACCTCGCCGATCTCTATGCCTCGCCCGATGCGGCGGAATTTGCAGCCGACATGAAGAAGGGCGAGGAACTGTCCAAGGCCTTCGCACAAAAATACAAGGGCAAGCTCGCAGCACTCCCTGGCGCCGAACTGGCGCAGGCGCTCAAAGACTATGAGGCGATCTCCGATCTCTTGGGGCGCACCGGGTCCTATGCGCAGCTCTATTATGTGGGCGACACGGCGGACCCCAAGCGCGGCCAGTTCTATGGCAATGTGTCCAACAAGCTGACCGAAATTTCCACGTTGCTGCTGTTCTTCGAGCTGGAACTGAACCGCATCGAGGACGCGGCACTCGAAAAGGCCATGCAGGTTCCAGCCCTGGCCCATTACCGGCCGTGGATCGACAATCTGCGCATGGAGAAGCCCTATCAGCTCGACGACAAGCTGGAAGAGCTGTTTCTCGAAAAGTCGCAGACCGGGTTTTCCGCCTTCAACCGGCTGTTCGATGAAACCATGTCGGCCTTGCGCTTCGAGGTGAATGGCGAATCGCTGGCGCTCGAACCTGCGCTGAACCTGATGCAGGACGCCAATGAGGAAAGGCGTAAGGCGGGTGCCCTGGCGCTGGCCAGGACATTCACGGAAAACCTGCGGCTGTTTACCCTCATCACCAATACGCTCGCCAAGGACAAGGAGATTTCCGACCGCTGGCGCGGCTTCAAGGACATCGCTGACGCGCGGCACCTGTCGAACCGGGTCGAGCCGGAAGTGGTGGCGGCGCTCGTCGCGGCGGCACGCGCTGCTTATCCCAGGCTATCGCACCGCTATTACAAGATGAAGGCCAAGTGGTTGGGCAAGGATAAACTGATGCATTGGGACCGCAATGCGCCGCTGCCCGCCGAGGACACGGCCCCGGTACCGTGGGCCGATGCGAAGGACAAGGTTTTATCCGCCTACGGAGCATTTTCTCCGGAGATGGCTTCGATTGCCCGGACCTTCTTCGACAGGAACTGGATCGACGCGCCGGCCCGCCCCGGCAAGGCGCCGGGCGCCTTTGCGCATCCGACCGTGCCCTCGGCGCACCCTTATGTGCTGCTCAATTATCTCGGCAAGACCAGGGACGTGATGACGCTGGCCCATGAATTGGGCCATGGCGTACACCAGGTGCTGGCGGCCGCACAGGGGCCGCTCATGGCGTCGACTCCCTTGACCCTTGCCGAGACGGCATCGGTGTTCGGAGAGATGCTGACCTTTCAGGCGATCCTCAAGCAGACCACCGAACCAAGCAAGCGCAAGGCGCTGCTGGCGTCCAAGGTCGAGGATATGATCAATACGGTGGTGCGGCAGATCGCGTTTTATACCTTCGAGCGCAAGGTGCATTCAGCGCGCAAGGAGGGCGAGTTGACGCCCGACCAGATCGGCGCCATCTGGCTCGAGGTGCAGCGCGAGAGCCTCGGCGATGCAATCGCATTTGGCGAGGGCTACGAGAGCTTCTGGACTTACATTCCGCATTTCATCCATTCGCCTTTCTACGTCTATGCCTACGCTTTCGGCGACTGCCTGGTGAATTCGCTCTATGCCCGTTACCGCGAGAGCGAGCAGGGCTTCCAGGAGAAATATTTCGAGATGCTGAAAGCCGGCGGCACCAAGCACCACTCGGAATTGCTGAAGCCCTTCGGCCTCGATGCGAGCGATCCCAAGTTCTGGGACAAGGGGCTGTCGGTGATTTCGGGAATGATCGATGAGTTGGAGACGATGGAGGGTTGATGGCAAAAATTGACAAAAATTGCCAAGGCTGATAGGGTCGGCCAATGGAGAAAATCACATGGCCACCATGAACATCTCGCTTCCCGATGCCTTAAAGGAATGGGCGGAAGCGCGCGTCGCGGAAGGCCGCCATGGCAGCGTCAGCGACTATGTCCGCGATCTGATCCGGCGCGAACAGGACAGGCTCGCCGCGGTCGCGGATATCCAGTCGGCGCTCGATGAAGGCGAAGCCAGCGGCTACGGCACCTATTCCCGTGCCGAAATGGAGGACTCGCTCGGCATGTCCAAAGGCAAGAATGCGGCTTGAGCTCAGCGCGCGCGGTAGGCAGGACATCGAACGGCTGCACCACGACGGCGCCCAGTCATTCGGAGTTCAACAGGCAACGCTCTACACGTCCGGACTCTTCGACCTTTTCGACCTGATTCTGGCCAATCCAGAAATGGCCGCCGTGCGGCGCGAGTTCAGCAGGCAGACGCGTCTGATCAGATACCGCAGTCATGTCGCCTTCTATCGGATCGATGGCGACGTCATACGCATTGTGCGCGTTCTCCATGGCAAGCAGAATTGGGCGGATCACCTTTAACAAGTGTCCGCCACATCTTGCCTACTTCACCACTTTCATGCCCATCGGCTTGTTCAGGCGGTTGCGGAAGACCTTGGCGCCGCCGCCCAGCACGCTTTCCATTTCCTTCTCAAGCGCCCGCACGCCCTTGCCCGCTCCGAGCGCCTCGACGAGGGCGAAGGGGACGGTGACCTTGTAGGTTTTTTCGCCGATCCTGGTCACGCCGCAGCCTTCCGATTCCTTGCAGCCTTCCCCAAGCTTCGCCTTGATCTCTTCAGCACTCATGTCCGACTGCACGATCACGGTCCGCATGTCGCTCGATCCGTAGGTGATGAGTTGGCTTTGCAGTTCGAATCCGGCGTCCTCGGCATCGGCGGGCGTCTGCTGGACCATGCCCACCGGCTCACTGCCGCCGGGCTCGATGCGCGCCAGGTCGATACGCTTCAGTTTGGTGCCGGTGCGCGAATCCTTGATGGTGCGCCCGGTCTTGCGCAGCAGCTTCACCATGTCGGTCACCGAGAGGCCGGGTTTTTCCCCACGCAGGATGGCGAAGGCGCCGGCCACATGGGGGGCCGCCATCGAAGTGCCACTGGCGCTGCCATAGCCGCCGCCCGGAACCGTGGAGAGGATGTCGGTGCCAGGTGCGGCGAGGCTGACGAAACGGGCCACGTTGGAATAGCTCTCGTCGATCTTGCCGGTCTTGAGGGTGGCCGAAACCGAGACAGTCGACGAGATGCAGGCCGGGATGCCGATGCCGTCGGCGATCGCCTCGTTGCCGGCCGCCACCACGGTGGCGATATTGGCGTCGCGCAGGCGCTGGATGATCTCGGCATAGGGCGATTGGCTGTCGCAGGCTTCCTTGAAGTCGCCTGACCCCAAGCTCATGTTGATGGCGGCGATCTTGAATTTCTGGCGCTTTGAGTAGACCCATTCCAGCGCCTTGATGATGTCGGAATCCCAAGCCGAAATGCAAGTCTTCTGGCCCTCGCCGCAGAATTTTGGGTCGGTGAAGCCGCTGAACACCTGGGCGACGATGAGGCCCGCCTCCGGCGCCATGCCGCCGACCACCCGGCCATCGGGCAATTCGAAGGGACGGCCGGCGATGATGCCCGCCACGTGGGTTCCGTGGAAACATTGCTCCGAGAAATTCAGGTCGCAAGGGGCGGCGGCACCCTTGCCGAAGAGCTGCGGTTTGCCATTCTTGCACAGCGATTTGCTCTCACCCTCCTCGCCGCTGTAGTCGCTGGAGAAGCACGCTTCCGAGCGCATGGCCTTGGCGAAGGCCGGGTGATTGCGGTCGATGCCCGAATCGAGGATGGCAACCGTCCAGCCCTTGCCGCCGAAGCCCGCCTGCTCGTGCTTGGCGGCACCCGTCGAGGCAACCGTATCGACAAGCGAGGCCCGGCGCAATTCGTCCTTCACCACGAAGGCGATGTTGGGATCGTCGCGCAGTGCCTCAAGTGCCTCGGGCGAGACGGTGGCGCTGGCCATGGGGAGCTGGCCGATGGGTTCGACGTTCTGTGCCTTGAGTCCCAGTTTCCGCGACACATAGCCGGCCGGGCGGCGCAGCGCGTTGCCGCCGTCCCGGAATGCGGTATTGGCCCTGGTGACGATGATGACGCGGACTTTGCCACTCTCGAGTGCTGCCTGCTGGGCGGCGGGCTGGATCTTGTCCTGGGCTTCCGCCGAAACGCCCAGCGCCAGCGTTAATGCGGCCGCCGCGACAAGCCGTTTGATCATCGTCTGCATGGATTTGCCGTCCCTTGTTGACTTGGAGTTGGGCACGCTACAGGGCAAGATTAGAGAATGTTTGGCGCATTTCCAGCCAAAATATGGTGCTGCGATGAACGGGTGTTCATCACTGGCCGAATTTCACTTCCAATTGCCCATCAAGATCAAGGCCGACCAATAGTAGGGATGGGCGGTTGCGGATGCCGCCGGTTCCTCGGACGCCTCGTCCACCGCCATCACGCCACGCCTGACCAGACTTAACGCGGGAACGCCTTGCAGCATGGCCAGCTGGGCGCGCTGCAGGGCGTGGGCCTTGTCAAGGCCCCCCATTATCAGTCGGCCATCAGCCGGGCGGTCGACTGGTCGGCGATCTGCCACAGGGTGGCCATAACGGCCGAGGCTCCCTTGGCCTGAGCGAGGGCACCGAAGCTTTCGATCTCTTCTCCTTCCGAGCCACCGCCGCGCGCCGTCTCGCAGGCCGAAAGGGTGAGCAGGTCGACGCCCTTGAAACTGATGTCCCTGTCGGAGCGCAGGCTGGCGAGGGTCAGCGCGCCGCCGGTTCCCATTTCATCGCTTATGAGGCCGTGGACGGTGTAATTGCGGTACTGCGCGTTCTCCACGGTCACCAGAACCTGAACGATCACATCTGATTTCCCTGACTCGTTACCCCGGCGAATTCCCTGGCCGACCGGCACCGTATGTTGAAGTTTGGTCTTGCTTGTGCTTGACTAATTACCAATGTGGAGGGATCGATGAGAATGCGCATTTTCATATGTTTCCTGGCCGCCTTGGCTCTTCCTGTCTTGGCTTGGACGGCGTCCGCCGAAGATGAGTTCCCGGAACCTCGCCCGATTGCGGGGACATCGGGTTCAACTTTTTCAGATAAGTCTCGCCGTGCGCCGGAGGCCCTCGGCACGGTTGCTGCATCCCATAATTTTCCTCATGCGCAATTCGCGAGCGGCGGCGTGGGTTTGCGCAATCAGCCGGGCGGCGCGATCGAGGTGAGCGGCGCCGTCAAGCCGGTCAAGGCGGCTTTCCTGTACTGGGCGGTGATAACCAAAGGGCCTCCACGGACGCCGGTGAAATCGCTGCGGATTCAGCGCATCCTGCCCGCCCGTTCGCAGGTGGCGGCGATCAGCGGCACGGCGGTCGGCTCTGGCCCCGGCCCGTGCTGGAAAGCTGCGAATGGCGGCGACACCATCACCATCTTCCGCGGCGCCGTACCTGTGTCGGTGGCCGATGGCAATGGCACTTACCTTATCCGGCTCAATCCGGACGCCGCCGGAAGCACCGGCGGGGAGGATCCGTTCGCCGCCTCACCGCTTCCCGCCTGGAGCGGCGCAACGCTGGTCGTCATCGGTGCCGGCAGCGGCAAAGTTAGCTTCTACGATTCCGGTTTAGCGGGCAAAACTTTTCTCAGCCGCACGGGCGTTGCCTATTCTCTTCCGCTTGGGATCGACGCTTCCGAGGCTTCGCGAATCATATTCCACAGCATCGGCGCTGATGGCCAGTCCGGCGACGGCGCCAAATCCTTGCCCGCCACCGCCTCCGAAACCATGAGCATCAACGGCATCAAGGTCGCGGGAGCGGGTTCTCCCGGCAACGACGGCGGCTGGAATGGAACGGCGGCGGCAGGGCTGCCACAGCTCTGGGATAACACCGGCTATGATGTGACGGGTGCAGCGAGGGCACTTGCGGGCAACAGGCTTTCGATCAGCATCGCCGGACCGGCGGATGGAGATGACTGCCTGACCCCGGTTGCGAATGTCGTGGCAACGTTCCCGGTCACTTCCGAAGCGCTGGCGGCGCGCAGACCCAAGCCTGGTCTGACCGCCTCTCCCACGACATCCGCTGCGCTCCTACGCATGCCTGACCTGACCGTCACCTCCGGCAACTTTAGGGCCGTGAATGGGAATAGAGCCATTGTTGGCCACAAGCGCGTGAAGTTCGAATGGACCCAATTGACCGAGAACAAGGGCAACGCGGCCGCCCCAAAGTCGAAGACCGATGTGAGTATCGACGAGGGGGACATTTCGTTTATTCTGGGTGAATTCTCCATTCCCAGGCTCGCGCCCGGCCAGTTTTTTGCGAGCGTCAAGAATGTATGGTTTGACTTTCCGGGCTTTAAGTTCGGGACCTACCCGGTGAGCATCTGCGCCGATTCATTACACCGTGTGGCGGAGAGCGACGAGAACAACAATTGCAAGAAACCCAAGCCCATCCACTTGGTCCCCAAGAGCTTCAGTGGAACTGTCACCGGCGCCTCACTTTTCGTTGGCACGGTTTTCATCAATTGGAGGGCCCAGGTAACCTATAATCACACTGCCACAATTCCTTTAGGCGACGGCGTAAACGTCGACTACACATTTACCGACGTAAAGGTAAGATACACGGTGTCGGGGTCCAACACCGGCTGCACATGGAGCGGGACCCGCACCGACCAGCCGCCCGTTCAGGGAATCCGCCTCTTTTTCGGCAACACGGGCAGTTCATACACTGCCTCGAACTTCCAGAGTGCCGGTTTCACCATCCCGACTACAATCCAGTGCCCTAACGCTGAACCCATTGTCATTGCCCTATCGCCACCCATCGGGTGGTTTCTAACGGGTCAACAGCCATTTGCGAATCCCGGTCTCACAGCGTTGGATGGCGAATTGCAAACTCCGCCACACACGTTTTCCTGGAACCTCACAGCCAGCGACTAGCTGTATTTGGAGCGTCGCTCAAAGCAGCCAACTGATACCGGCGGCAGGAACAATCGATTCTTTATGACAGGACGGTTGTGTCCTCTTTCTTATCATGCCCTCACTTGTTGCTGACATCTTTTTCTTCAATGGAGTCAAAAGGATGGCCGAGTCGATCCCGGCCATGATGAAAATTGTGAGCAGTCATTGGAAAAGTTCGAATGAATGGCTTTCGGTATGTCTGGTCTGGACTGGATGGGGGCGAGGACAGCGGCATCATGCCCGTTGACCAAGCCCCGGGGCTTGATCACCGTATTAATGCGAAGGTATGTCGATCGCGAATTCCCTGTGCTTGCGGTTGCTGACGCAGTTGGCTAGAAGCGACGGGGGAATTTGTAGGTTTCGAGGGGAACAACATGGCCGATCACGGTTCTTCGGGTTCGCAGTCCAATTCGCATGGTTTCGAGGAGCACCGCTCCACTTTTGACGGGTTCGTCAAGGGGTCGGTGGCTCTCACCATCATCTGCGGTCTCATCTTGGTGGCGCTGGTGGCCTTC
>JANPCA010000196.1:0-5158 GCA_031430715.1 Hyphomicrobiales bacterium
CACCTCGATATAGGGGATGGTGTGCGCGCCGCTCTGGCTGCCCAGCAGCAGGCTGTCGCACTGGGTGTGGTTGCGGGCATTCTCGGCGGTCGGCCCCACGCGGACAAGGCCGCGATAGGTGTTGTCGCTTTTGCCCGCCGCGATGCCCTTGGAGATGATGCGGCTCGACGTATTCTTGCCGAGATGAATCATCTTGGTCCCTGAATCGACCTGCTGGCGGCCGTTGGAAATGGCGATCGAATAGAATTCGCCGCGCGATTCCTCGCCGCGCAGGATGCAACTCGGATATTTCCAGGTGATGGCCGAGCCGGTCTCGACCTGGGTCCAGGAAATCTTCGAACGCGGCCCCCGGCAGTCGCCGCGCTTGGTGACGAAATTATAGATGCCGCCCTTGCCCTCGGCATCGCCCGGATACCAGTTCTGCACCGTCGAATATTTGATCTCGGCATCGTCGAGCGCAATCAGTTCGACCACGGCGGCATGGAGCTGACTCTCCTCGCGGGTCGGCGCGGTGCAGCCTTCGAGGTAGGAGACGTAGGAACCCTTGTCGGCGATGATCAGGGTGCGTTCGAATTGCCCGGTGTTCTTGGCGTTCATGCGAAAGTAAGTCGACAGTTCCATCGGGCAGCGCACGCCGGGCGGCACATAGACGAAGGAGCCGTCGGAGAAGACCGCCGAATTCAAGGCCGCATAATAATTGTCACCCTGCGGCACGACGGAGAACAGATACTTCTTCACCAGTTCGCCATGTTCGCGGAGCGCCTCCGAGATCGAGCAGAAGATCACGCCGGCCTTGGCCAGTTCCGCCTTGAAGGTGGTGACGACGGAGACGCTATCGAACACCGCGTCGATGGCCACCCTGCCGGAGCCATATTCGCTGCCGCCCGCGTCATCGAGATCGCTCTTCTCGCCCTGCTTCCTGACGCCCGCCAGGATTTCCTGTTCCTTTAACGGAATGCCGAGCTTGGCATAAGTTTCCAGGAGCTTCGGGTCGATCTCGTCGAGGCTTTTCGGCCCCGCCATGCTTTTGGGCGCCGCATAGTAATAGAGGTCTTGGAAATCGATCTTGGGATAGTGGACCCGCGCCCAGGCCGGCTCCTCCATCTGCAGCCAGCGGCGGTAGGCTTCGAGGCGGCCCTCGAGCATCCATTTGGGTTCGCCCTTCTTGGCCGAAATGAAGGCGACGATATCCTCGTTCAGGCCCTTGGGCGCGAAATCGGATTCGATGTCGGTGGTGAAGCCGTACTTATATTTGTCGACTTCGATATCCTTGACGAGTTCGATGGTGTCGAGGTCAGCCATGGCTCTCTCTATGCGGCGGCGCGGGTGCGGTGGCGGTTCATCAGCTTGCGCCACACGGCGGTGAAGTGATCGATGTGTTCGGGGCCTGTGTTCCAACCAAGGGATACGCGGATTGCGGCCCTGGAGATTTCAGGGGCAATACCCATGGCGGCCAAGACATGGGACTTCGCCACTTTGCCGGACGAGCAGGCCGAGCCCGAGGAAAGGGCGATCCCTGCGAGGTCGAAAGCCATCAGCAGCGTTTCAGCACTCATGCCGGGATGGGCGAAGCAGGTGGTGTTGGGCAGGCGCGGGGCTCCCGTTCCGAAGATCACGGCGTCTTCAAGAGACGCTTCCAGTTGATCGCGCAAGGTCTTGATCGTATTCACATTTGCTGTGGCGACTGCGCCAAACCCAGCACTCGCCACCAGGTTCTCCGTGCCAGCCCGGCGGCGCAGTTCCTGGCCGCCGCCATGGATCAGCGGACCAAGCGCCAAGCCGTCGCGGACGATGAGGGCGCCAGCGCCCAGGGGGCCGCCAAGCTTGTGGGCGGAGAGCGTCATCAGGTCGACGCCAAGCAGGCCAAAGTTGACAGGAATTTTGCCAAGGCCCTGTACGGCGTCGGTATGGACCAGCGCGCCATGGGCCTGGGCCAGTTGGACCAACTCGCGGACTGGCTGGATGACTCCCGTCTCGTTGTTGGCGAGCATCACGCTGACCAGCGCCTTCGGCCCTGGCAACAGGCGCGCAAGGGCATCGAGATCAATGACGCCCTGCCCGGTCACCGGGATCAGTGCGACCGGCTTGGCCGTGGCCTTGGCCGCCTCGATCACTGAAGGGTGTTCGATGGCGGAGACCAGCAGGCGCTCGGCGGGGGCACCCTTCAAGGCCAGATTGTTGGCCTCGCTGCCGCCGCTGGTGAAGACAACCATCGGCGCGATGACGCCCACCGCGGCGGCCACGGCCTCGCGGGCATTGTCCACAATGGCATGGGCGGCGCGGCCTTCGGCGTGAACCGAGGAGGCATTGCCGGTCACCGCCATCGCCGCCAGCATCGCGGCCCTGGCTTCGGGCCGGAGCGGGCTGGTGGCATTATGGTCGAGATAGGTCCTCATGCGGAGGGCCTCGCATCGGGCCTCACGTGACGTTCCTTGGCCTGCTTGATGGTGGCGGAGAGCGCCAGATTGCGCTTTTCGACCACGTCTTCCAGAGTGATCGAGGACAGGAAGGCGATCATCTGGCGGCCCAGGGATGACCAAAGATCATGGGCGTTGCAGCGCTCGCCCTTGACGCAGCCCTCGACCGCATCGCCGCCGCAGCGGGTGAGTTGAAGCTCTTCGTCCACCGCCAGGATGATGCCGGAAATGGCGATATCACGGGCTTCGCGCGCCAGCCGGTAGCCGCCACCGGGGCCACGCGCACTCTCGACCAGCCCATTTTTACGCAGCTTTCCGAACAACTGCTCCAGATACTCCTGGCTGATGTCCTGGCGCTCGGCGATTTCGGCCAGCGACACCGGTTCGCCATGGGAATGTGCCGCGATATCGATCATCGCCATCACGGCATAGCGGCCCTTGGTGCTCATCTTCATGGCGAATCGTCTCGTCCAACTGCACGAAGTTCTTGATTTTTCACCCCGCACCCGTGCTAAAGGCGAGGTCCGTTGGGGCCTGGTGCCCTTTCCAGTTTTGAACAATTCTAAACAGGGATATAGAAAGCCCGAGTGCAGGAGTCAACTAATCGGTGGGCCACCACCGGAGATTCCTGGACGGGTTGTCCCATGAGGACCTGATTTCCATGCCAGAAGTGATTTTCAACGGCCCCGCCGGGCGCATCGAGGCGCGCTACCACCACAACAAGGCGCCGGGGTCGCCGATTGCCATCCTGCTGCACCCGCACCCGACGTTCGGCGGCACCATGAACAATCCGATCGTTCATGCCATGTACCAAATGTTCCAGAGCCGGGGATTCTCGGTGTTGCGCTTCAATTTTCGCGGCGTGGGCCGCAGCCAGGGCATTTTCGAGAATGGGGCTGGCGAGTTGTCCGATGCCGCCGCGGCCCTCGATTGGCTGCAGTCCTTCAATCGTGAAGCCAAGATCTGCTGGATCGCCGGAGTCTCCTTTGGCGCCTGTATTTCCATGCAGCTCCTGATGCGGCGGCCGGAAATCTCCGGCTTCATCTCGGTGGCACCGCTCGCCAAGCACTATGACTTTTCCTTCCTTGCCCCCTGCCCGGCGTCAGGCCTGTTCATCAACGGGGAGAAGGACACGGTGACGCCGCCCGAGGCCGTGCACAGCCTGGTCTCAAAGCTCAAGACCCAGAAGGGCATCGCGGTGGAACACCGGGTCATCGCGTCCGCCAATCACTTCTTCCAGGACAAGATCGAGGAACTCTCCAAGATCTGCTCGACCTATCTCGACAAGCGCCTGGCGGCCGAAGGGCAGATGTAACGGCGAAGGGCGCCGTGAAATATTTGCCGCCATCGGGGCCGCGGTCAGCAAAAGCGGGATGCCAGCTTTCGCTGGCTTGACGGAATGTTGGTGTGGCGATGTTGTCTAAATTATTGAAGTATAATAATTAAACCCCTATTTTCGTCATGCCAGCGAAAGCTGGCATCCCGCTTCTTTTGGTCACAACGGGCGCGGGCACCGATGTCTTCACGGTCTCCCTCACCAGAATGACGGGTGAAATGGGGGCCGATGAAACCGATGGACAGGAAGCATATGTCCGTTTCCGGGTGGTCCCCAGCCATTCTCCCCCTTATTGAGTTCGGCACCGCTCTGGAGACGACACATGCCCCAAGCCAAGACCGACATGGACCTCAATTCCTGGAGCCTTCTCCTGTTCCTATCCCTCCTGTGGGGCGGCTCCTATTTGTTCATCGGGATTGCGGTCAAGGAACTGCCGCCTCTGGTGGTCGTCATGGCGCGGGTGTTCATTGCCTCGGCCGTGCTGCTCCCGCTCCATTTCATCATGCTCGGCGGCTTGCCGCGCGACAGGCGGAGCTGGGTCAATTTCGCCGGCATGTCGCTCCTCAACAATATTATTCCCTTCACGCTGATCGTCACCGGGCAGACGATGATCACCAGTGGCCTGGCCTCGGTCATCAATGCCACCTCGCCGCTGTTCGGGGCCGCCATTCTAGCACTGGCGGGCGAGGAGCGGCTTGGCTTCCGCAAGCCGATTGGGCTAGCGGCGGGGTTGGGGGGCGTCGCGGTGCTGAAGGGTGACTTGAAGCTCGATCTCAGCGGACAAGGCCTGGGCATCCTCCTCTGCATCGGTGGCGCTGTGAGTTATGGCCTGTCCACCCTGTGGGCCAAGAAGCGGCTGGCGGGCATCGCGCCGCTCACCCTGGCAACCGGGCAATTGCTCTTTTCGAGCCTGGTGATGGGCCTGGCGGGTTTCGCCTTCTCGCAGCCGATGGCGCTGCTCCATGCCTCGGCTACCACTTGGGCCACGTTGCTGGGCCTGGCGCTGCTCGCAACGGCGCTCGCCTATCTGGTGTTTTTCAGCATCATCGCGCGCTCGGGACCGGCCAACGTCTTGCTGGTGACCATGCTCATCCCGGTGTCGGCCATCGCCATGGGTTTTGCCATTCTCGGCGAAAGGCTGGCGCCCCGCGAAATCATCGGTGCGCTGATCATTATCGGGGCATTGGTCATCATCGACGGCCGGGCGGTGAAGTGGCTCAGATCCCGGTCTTCAAATACAGATTGACGGTGGGTCTATTTTTGTATTGAGTTGACATTACGTTGAATTTTGGAGGGCGAGCGACCATGCGACGTATGATGACGGCCGGTGCGGTTCTTGGGGCCATGGCGCTGAGTGCCCAGGCCGCCAATGTCGATTTTTCAGGTACGTTCCACATCACCAAGG
>JANPCA010000197.1:0-3793 GCA_031430715.1 Hyphomicrobiales bacterium
CTCAACCGGTGACGGTAACCGCCGTGACAATTTTTTCGAGCGCCTGTTTGCGCCCTCCGGCAAGTTCAAAGCGCAGAAGAAGAAACGCCGCACCTTGTTCGGCAGGAACTGGTGGGAGAATGGCGGCGACGATAGTGTCCGCATTATCAATGGCCAGGAAGATGGCGTCGGCCGCAAACGCCGCCCCATCCCGCGGCTCACCGATGGTGACCCGGAAGGCGATCCCGGCATCGGCATGGGCAATCTCACCTATGTCGCGGACAAGACGGTCCCCCTGACGGGCCTCAAATTCGCTGAACAAGTCCCTGTGGCATCGGAAGCGGCGGCCATCTACGGCGCCTTAACCTCGGCCGATTCCGCCCTCCGGGTGGTCCCCGCCATCCGCGACGCCCTGGCCACCCATTACCGCCAGCAGAATTTCAAGCCTCTTTGGACCGCGGCCGGGCAATTGACGCCGCGCGCCGCCGCCATGCTGAAGGTCCTGGCCGATGCCGCCGCCGAAGGGTTCGAACCGGCTCATTACCTGCCCCCGTCGCTTGCCGCTTTCGATGCCCCGGCGCCCTCCTATGATGCCGCCGCCATGGCCCGCCTTGACATCGAATTGACCGCCATGGCGCTCCGCTATGCCCGCGATGCATCCGGTGGCCAGTTCGATCCGCGCCGCCTGTCGCTCTATAACGACATCGCACCCGCCGCCGTTCCGGCCACCCAGTCGATCAAGGTTCTCGCCTGGTCGCCCTTCCCGGCCCAATATCTGCAGAGCCTTCATCCCGCCAACGAAGCCTATGCCGCGATGAAGAAGGCGCTGGCCGAATTGCGCGCCGATGCCGGTGCAGCTCCCGTCCTCGAGCTCATCCCGGACGGCAAGATCGTCAAGATCGGAAATTCCGACCCGCGCATCGATGCGGTGCGCCAGCGCCTGGCAGGCCTCGGCTACACGCAAGCGCTCCAGGCAGAGGGCCTCTCGGAAGTTCTCGATGCCGATCTCTCGGCCCAGCTCCGCCTCTTCCAGACGGCCTCCGCCATCAAAGCCACCGGCCTCCTGGGGCCGAAGACCATCGCCGCCCTCAACAAGGGGCCTGACCGCGAACGCGACATCGCCAGGCTCCTTGACAACATGGAACGCCTGCGCTGGCTGCCCAAGTCACTGGGAGAGCGCCACGTTTTCGTCAATCAGGCCGCCTACGAAGTCCGCGTCATGGATCATGGCAGCGAAGTCTGGCAAAGCCGCGTCATCGTCGGCAGGCCCATGACCCAGACGGCGGCCTTCCACGACGAGATCGAGACCGTGGTGTTCAACCCCTCCTGGGGCATTCCGCAATCGATCATCGTCAACGAATACCTGCCGAAGCTGCGCCGCGACCCCTCCTACCTCGACCGCATCGGCTTCCGGGTGACCGACTCGCAAGGCGACCTCGTATCGTCGGATTCCGTCGACTGGTGGGGCTATAGCAGCACCAGGCCTGTCGGCATCCAGCAGCCGCCCGGTTCCGACAATGCGCTCGGCGAACTGAAATTCCTGTTTCCCAATTCCCACGACATCTACATGCACGACACGCCCGCCCGCGAGCTGTTCGACAAGGACCAGCGCGCCTTCAGCCATGGTTGCGTGCGCGTCCAGTTTCCGCGCGAATTCGCCACCGTGCTCCTGGGCTGGGACCCGGCCATGGTCGACGACAAGACCGACAGCGGCCGAAGCCAGTCGGTCAAGTTGCCCGCCAAGGTGCCGGTCCACATCACCTATTTCACCGCCTGGCCGGACGAGGCCGGAAAGATACGCTATTTCAACGACATCTACGGCCGCGACAAGACCATGGAAAACGCCCGTTCGGCGATCACGTTAGCGCAGCGGTAGGTTTGAATACGCCGCCGCCCGCTCAACAAATTCCATTTAATTTTAAATGCTTGTTAAACACGCTCGTTTACCTTTACCGGATGCCGCCACATGGTGGCCTTATTCTTGTTCGAAACGCGAAATCGGTGTAAGCGGTCGGGAACCTGTCACGAAGGCGGCCTGGTTGGGGCACCAGAGGGCACCGGGAAAACCCGGGGGTGTGTGGGGGTATGAGTTTGGTCTGCAGGGAAGACGGACATCGTCAGACGTTGACACAGCGTTGGAAAAAGCTCCTCGCCGCGAGCGCCTTTGCGGCGGCTTTGAGCTTCGGCATCTGGACGGGCCTTGATGCCCCGGCCCTCTCGGGCGGCGAAACCCGCACCGTTTCCCTCTATCAGGTCCACACCGGCGAAAGCCTGACCGTTACCTACAAGCAGAACGGCAAATACGTGCCTTCCGCCATGAAGAAGATCAACTATCTTCTGCGCGACTGGCGGCGCAAGGAAACCATCGCGATTTCGCCCAGGACCATCGACCTGATGTGGGAGTTGCACGCCGATCTGGGCTCCAAGCGTCCCATCCACATCGTCTCCGGCTACCGCTCGCCCAAGACCAACGCCTTCCTGAAGCGCATCGGCCGCAATGTGGCGCGGAAAAGTCAGCACATGGCCGGCAAGGCCATCGACCTCTATTTCCCCGACATTCCGACCGAGAAGATCCGCAACAGCGCGCTGGTCCGTAAAGTGGGCGGCGTCGGCTATTACCGGAGCGGCGGCGGACCGACCGGCTTCGTCCATATCGATTCCGGCAAGGTGCGCCATTGGGGCCCGTCGATCAGTTCCTCCCAGATGGCCCGCATCATGCGCGACTACCGCAAGACGGTGGGCGCCCGCATCAACAAGAAGGGCATGGTCGCCGTGGCCGCCGTCGAGGCCGACGCCTCGGCCGCGGGGCTTCCCTCCCAACAGGATGCCAGGACGGCGAAGAAGCTGAAAGGCAAACAGAAGATTCCACTCGACACGGATTATTCCGAAGACGAGGACAACCTCGCCGAATTGACCGCCGACGCCGCCCAGGCCCCCGTCAAGCCCAAGCTGAAGCCGGAAGCGGTAGCCCAGCCCGAACAGGTGGCGGAAGTCCCGGAAGGCATCGTTAAGGCCTATCCGGTGCCCAAGCCCCGGCCCAAGCCCATCGAAGTCCTGATGATGGCCGCCGTCAACATGAAGATCGAGCCGGCCTCGGCCCCTCCCCCCACCCAGATGGTGCGCCAGAAGCCCTCGCCGGTTGACGGCAACGCGATCGGCGTGGTCGAAGCCGCCGAAACCCTGCTGGAGCCGTCCGAGACGGCGGCCGGCAAGGGCAGCCTGGCTGGCGAACTGATCGATGGCCAGTCGGACGGCGTGCCGGTCATCCGCACCATCACGGCGTCCGCTTCGGACGGCGATCTCTTCTGGTGGCCCCAGCAACTGGTTTTCAACAGCGACAAGGCGGTGCGCCGCGACGGCGCGCCCCAACCCTTCGGCGACAGCCTGGTGGCGCTCCTTCCCGGCATCGACGAAACCGCCGCAGGCGATGTCCCTTCCATGCCCCGCCTAGCGGTGGCCGCCATGCCGGAAACCGCCCAGGGCAAGGGCGACATGCTGGTCATCAACCGCCAGGGCAAGGGCAGCCTCATGATGAATGCCCCGGCACTCACCAAGCGCCTGAAGCTGGGGCAGTTGCAGAGCAACTGATCGGCCAGCCTTGGTAGGTCAACGCCAGCGCTGGTCCCGAAACGTGGCCGAGACTCCTGCGAAGGGCACGGCAGTCTTGTGAAGCCCCATTTCTTTCAGCCGGAGGCAAGCCTTGCGCATCATCGCCTGTATTGCCGCCGCCACGCTCGCGGCACTTTCCGCGACGGCTTGCGCTGCCGGTCCCCAGCCGATCGATTTCGTCGTGAGAGCCTGCCGAGCGGCCGGC
>JANPCA010000198.1:0-7742 GCA_031430715.1 Hyphomicrobiales bacterium
GGTCTTGACCTTAGAATGTTCCGTCTTGCCTTCCTCGCAACGTTTCGGAGCACGAAGCCCCGACTGCCTGCCGCCAGAAAGCGAAGCGGTATCTACAGGGGTCGATAGAGGCCGTCAACCCCTGAATCGGGCAGAGTCGACCTGCGATCCTTCAACCGCCGCCGCATCCTATTTTATGAAGTCGATGCTGGTCAGATTGGCGAGGCTGGTGAAGTTGAGGAGCGCGATCTGGAAATCGGCGGTGTTGTCGCCGTTGACATCGCCTTCGATGAAGGTGGTGGTGCCCGCCAGCCTGGCCCGCAGCCGCCCCTTGGTGCCGTTGAAGGGACCGAAGATGAAGGCCTGGTTGCCCGGACCCGTCTGGGCGTCGATGGCCGAGACATCGATGCGGTCGACGATGGTGGACGAGGTTCCGGCATTGAAGTCGACGATCTTGTCGCGGCCAGCACCCACCGGGCTGTCGTTGCTCCGCAGCAGGCGGAAGCGGTCGGAACCGCCGCGCCCGGTCTGGCTGTCGGCGCCGCCATTGCCGGTAATGACGTTGGCACTGGCATTGCCGCGTAAGGTATCGTTGAATCCCGAGCCACTGAGGTTCTCGATCGAAATGTAGCTATCGCCCTGGGCATGGCCGGTGTTGCTGGCGGGAAGCGCCAGATCTGCAACGACTGCTTGCGGGGCATGGCGGTAACTCGCCGTGTCGAGTTGAGTGCCGCCGCGCAGCGCGTCGCCCGCGCCGCGCCCTTCGAGGTCGTCGCTGCCGCCGAGGGCCGAGAGCGTGTCGGCGAAGCGGCCGCCGCTGATATATTGCCCCGCCAGCGAGCCGGTGCGGGTTCGCGGCCCGTCGGGGGCGCGGCCGAACACCACATAGCTCTCGCCCACATCGCGTGCCGCGCCCGGCTCGGCGTAAGGCGCGCCGATCACGAGGTCGTCGAAGCCGTCGCCATTGACGTCCCCCGCCGAGGCAACCGACCGGCCACTGTGGTCACTGCCATCGATGCCATCAAGCCGGAAGCCGGTCGTCCCGTCGAGACTCGAGAGGCTGATGGCGGGGGTCGCGGCGAAGGAAGTCCTGCCAAACACCACGTAGCTCTCGCCCACAATGGATGCCGCGCCCGGCTCGGCGTCAGGCGCGCCGATCACGATGTCGTCGAAGCCGTCGCCATTGACGTCCCCCGCCGAGGCAACCGAATAGCCGCTGCCGTCTAAGGAAGTGATGCCGTCTAGCCGGAAGCCGGTCGTCCCGTTGAGACTCGAGAGCTTGATGGCCGGGGTAGCGGCGAAGAAATCCCTGCCAAACACCACATAGCTCTCGCCCGCATCGATTGCCGCGCCCCGCGCATAAGGCGCGCCGATCACGATGTCGTCGAAGCCATCGCCATTGACGTCCCCCGCCGAGGCAACCGACCGGCCGCTGCGGTCAAAGGCATCGATGCCGTCAAGCCGGAAGCCGGTCGTTCCATCAAGGCTCGAGAGATTGAGTACGGGAGGGAATTCCGCCGCCATCGCCGGCGCCGTCAGCGCCGTCGACGTCATGACCACAAGTGCCAGAACCCTCGAGCACCGCAGGCGGCGGTTATTGCGGTTTTCCAAGAAAGTAATGCTCGCCATGCGAAACCTCCCTGCGGAACGCCGAAATTACTCCAGGATCGGCTACCTGAAAATCCGGAGATCGCGGCAGTGTGGCTAACCCGGGTTCCCCGGATGACTCCCGAACTGGAGCGAATACTGGCGCCATTCCGGCCTTCCCGCAAGACCGATACACCCCTGAATCAGGCAGGCCGGGCGCCTCGCCGCCACAATTCGTCCGAATCCCGCCACATCCCTGCCGCCGTTCAGCAAGACTCTCCGATTCGGGGACGGCGCAATCCTCAAAGAATCCAAATGCAGGGGGGAGAATCGCATGACCGGCACACCGCTCAAAATCTGGTGGCACGAACTGAACACCTGGGAACCCGAGCGGGCCCGCCACTTCTATCACGCGACGCTGGGCTGGGACTTCCGGCCGGCGGCGCTGCCCGATGGTGAGAGCTACTGGGTCGCCCACAAGGAAGGCCGCGCCATGGGCGGCATCTTCCAGCTCACCGAGCCCGATTTCGGGGGCATTCCCTCGCACTGGATGACTTACCTCGCGGTGCCCGACCTCATCGACGCGCAACTGAAAGCGGAAACGGCCGGCGGCGAAATCCTCAGGCCCGCCTTCCACCTGAAGGGCGTCGGCAGGTTGTCGGTCGTGACCGATTCGACGGGCGCCCTGATCGGCCTGATCGAGCCCGAAGGTGCCTTTTCGGGCGGTCCCCTCCACTGACCGTTGCGGCACAGTTTCTTAAACGATCATTACAGACCGCAAACATAATTTTCGATCCGTTACAACTTTTGTGATGCAGATCACATCCGGAGACGGCCCGGCGCCGCATTTTGGGGTCTAGTTCAAAGCCTGCTCCGGAGAGTCGGATGATTGCCGTAACACCACCAGTTCTTCGATCTAGAGCCTGCCCGGCTGACGAGGATCTGCGCCGGCAGATCGCCGCTGTGACGTCCAAGCTCAGCCGCTACCGCCAGGCGCGCGACCGCGCCCGCCTGCGGCGTCTGCGTTCCTCGCCTCACCTCGCCCGGATGATCGCCGAATTGCTCTCAGCCCGCGCCTGATTTTCAAACGCTTCGATTATATCCAAGTCCGGAGTTCTCCCATGTCCAAAGAGTCGAGGGCACGCGCCCAGATGCCGCCCTTCCTTGAATCCCTCATCGCCGGCTTCGGAAGCCTGCTGCCAACTCTGATTCGCAAGCGCTCCATGGCGCAACTGGCCAAGCTCAACGACAGCCAGCTGCGCGACATCGGCCTCGCCCGCTACGACGTCGAGCGCATGCGCCGTCATTGGTAGAAAGAGGCGGCGTCAGACCTGCTGGCCCAGAAGCCTCTTGGACATCCGGAATGGTTTGCTCTGGGCCTCGGGGCCACTGCCGGCGGTGATCACCACCAGGGGAGGAAGCTCGGACGGCTTGTAGACCTTGCCGACATAAATCTCGATCTCGTAACCGACGAAGGTGCGCCTGCTGGCCAGTTGTTTCTGCACGTCCGGCCGGTCCTGGAGCGTCACCTCGCGTTTCTCGAACACCTGATCGCCAAAGCGCACCGTGAACAGCGGCGGCACCTTGCCTTCCGGGTCCACCGCCCAGCCGCCGATCGTCACGACCCGGCCCGAAGCCTTGAGCGTGTCGATATGTCCGATGGTGCCCTCCTCCAGCCAGCGCTGCTGTAGGGATTCGGACCGCGACCGGCGCCGCAGCAGTTTCCGGATCGCCGTCATGGCGCGTTTGAACAAAGGAACCCGGTTAACCGGTTTGGCGGCGGGTTGGGCGCCCTCCTCCTCATTCATCGCTTGGGCCTCCGCGGGCTCGCGCGGATGAACGCCGGTGCTCAGGAATTCGAGATATTCCAGGGCGCGCTCCTCGGCCCGGTCCGGGCGCGACGGCAGATTGCCGATGTGGTCCCAGTTCAGGATGATCGGCAGATAGCCCATGTCCTGAAAGACCGACTTCACCTTCTCATGAAGGCGCGGCGGAATATAGCCGTCGAAGGCGAAATCGCCGGGGCCCGCCGCTTCCGTCACCATGGCGACATAGGACTTGAGCAGATCCGCGGCATGGATTTCTTTCACGATGCGCACGATCTCGCCATTGCTATAGGTCTGGTCGAGGAAGGCCTTCATGGCGGGATCGACCGCGACCAGGCCTTTGGCGGCCTTCTCGAGCAGCAGATCGCCCTGCACCACCGGCACCTGCGCCTTGCCGAACAGGGAGTTCGAAATAAAGGTCTTGCCGAAGGCCGGCGGCTGCATCAGCAGAAACGCCATGGGCAGCCGGTGATGCACATGGATCACCACGCGGTTAACCGGATCGCCCGCCTGGCGGACGCTGGCCCCCATGTTCTTCCAGGCATAGCCCGACAGCACCTCGCGCATCTTGGCCCAGGTGGCGAAGAGCCGCTCGTCGATGCTGCGCTTCACCGGCACCCAGGCATTTTCCGCGCCATCGGCGATGCCGATTTCCAGCACCAGTGTCCCGGTTGGCTTCAACACCCCCATCAGGCCGCCGATCAGCTTGGCCTGGTCCTTGGCATAGTGCAGCGCGGAAGCCAGCAGGATGACATCGAAAGTGTCGTCCGGAAGATTGTCCCACGATTGATTGAGGAACTCGCAAGCCGGGAAACGCGCCCGCGCCCGCTCCACGAAGCCGGCATTCATCTCAAGCCCCACGGCCCGCGAGGCACCCTCGAAATGGGCGAATCCGCAGAAAAATCCCTCATTGCAGCCGACATCGAGAAAGCTCTGCCCCACCAGCGACGGCAGCCGCAGCCGCTTCAGCTTCTCATCCGACAGCGAGCCCCCCGCCTGATCCGGAAACGTCTGATACCGCGTGACTTTCTTCTTCTGGAGGATATCCGGCATTCACCTTGACTTTCGCATGACCCAACAGCCGGAGTCCGGCACAGGCGGCGTCCATAGAACATCGCCGGATTCTTGTCATCCGATTGTCGTAGGGTTGTGGCTCGGCGCCAATACTGCTCACGACCCGTCAACGACCTCTCTCAATAATCGAAAACAACTTTTCAAAAAACACACCCAATTGCCAATATACTTTTAATTTCTGTTCTTTTTTTGTTCATGGTTAACTAACTGTCAATCACCGCTGCCCCACAGTGCCTAAAATCATGAACGAGGCCGCGACATGCTTATTGCTAACAGTCAAGCGACTGAATTGGACCTTGTGTCTCAAACTGCTGGCCAGCGTTTCGGTACCATCCTAGTTGACCCACCTTGGCGATTCATCAATCGCACCGGAAAGATCGCACCAGAACATCATCGATTGACCAGATATCCGACGATGAAAACCGACGATATTTGCGGTCTTCCCTTAAGTCAATTGGCAGAGGACCCGGCACACCTCTATGTTTGGGTGCCGAATGCCTTACTGCCAGACGGCCTTGCTGCAATGCGAGCTTGGGGCTTTGACTACAAGAGCAACATTGTCTGGCACAAGATCCGAAAAGATGGCGGGTCAGACGGGCGCGGAGTCGGATTCTATTTCCGCAATGTGACTGAGATTCTGCTCTTCGGCGTCCGCGGCAAGAACGCCAGGACGCTGGCCCCAGGACGGCGGCAAGTGAACATGATCGAGACTCGAAAGCGCGAGCACTCACGCAAGCCTGATGAACAGTATGACGTCATAGAAGCCTGCTCACGTGGCCCCTATCTCGAACTCTTCGCTCGCGGCACGAGGCCGGGCTGGACTTATTGGGGTCATCAGGCGAATGATCACTATACACCGACCTGGGAGACCTATGCTTACAACAGCACTGCCGATCGACAGATTGCCGAGTGATGCTTGACAGTTACGTGGCGTAGTCGCAACCTCAATGAGATTCTGGGGTGCATTTCCGCTATGAAGCTTCAACAAAAAAGTTCGAGCCGCCTGGGCCGAATGATCAAGACATTCCAACGGTATTGGTCAATCTCGGTGGTCTGGGAGGTTTTTGTCGTTTCTTGCCTCTCCCTCATTCCCCTTCTTGCAATTGGCTTCGTGAGTTTCGTTAACGACGGTAAAGAGACCGGTCTTTTGACAGCTATCCTCGAACCGTTAGGACGAGGGCAGCTATATCTGTATAGCTTTTCAGTACTTGCCAGTGTGGTTTGGATTGTCATTTCCGACTTGGGTCCAACTGCGCGAAAGATAATCGGGCCAATTTCAGTATTGCTATTGGTTTACGTCATTCTTTTGCTCGGTATCAGTCCAGAAATGAACAACTTAGGAAACAAAGTAATACTTAGCTATAGTGTATATGTTTATGCTGCTTCCATTCTGTTATATTTGTTTTCATTATTGATAAAAGGCGCAAAGCCACCGCTTCCGGAAGAGGTCTTTATGGATGGTGTAAATACATTGAGAGATCAAGTCTCCAATCTCCAAGCCCAACAGGCGAGTGAATAGATGCTCAATGTTAGAGAAAATAGTAAATCACTGAAACTGTTTGCTATTAAGATCAATCAGCCCGTAGGGACATTTTTCTCAGCCAAAGTAAGTTCAAGCGATCTTTATGAGATTGCTAAATTCGACATACGAAGAATAGCTCTTCGAGAAGGAATAGACGAATTTCTTGGAATACAGAGAGAGGTATCCAGTAAGCGTCTTAAGGAGATAAAAGAATACATTGTCTCGAAAGATGCTACATTTCCGACTGCAGTGATAATCGCTGTCGATGAACGCTGCGCAAGATTCGAACCACAATCTGCAGAGAACCCTTTCGGAACTCTTATTTTGAGTAACTTTATTGATGTAGAGAAGCCAGACAATGACATTCTTTACCGCGACATTGCAAAGATTATTGATGGTCAGCACCGTGTTAAAGCTTTTGAAAATGGATTCAATGGGGAGTTTGAACTGAATCTGTCTGTTTTTGTTGGGGCGGATATTGCGACGCAAGCAGAAATATTTTCGACAGTGAATCTGGCTCAAACAAAAGTCAATCGGAGTTTGGTCTATGATCTGTTTTCGCTTTCCCACACACGAAGTCCAGAAAAGACGGCTCACGAAATAACGGTTCTGTTGGACCAGAAAGTTGATAGTCCATTCTATCGAAGGATTAAACGACTGGGAGTCGCTACTGAAGGACGCTTTGGAGAAACGCTATCTCAGGCTACTGTGGTGCGAGGAATATTGGTCCACATAACAAAGACGGCACTTATCGACAGAGATATAGGCAAGAGACAACAGAATTGGAAATTTCATACAGGCGATGAATTGAAATTTGTGTTTCGGTACCACTTTACCCAAAATCGTGATGATATAATTTTTTTGAATATTTTTAACTACTTCGCTGCTGTTAGTCATCTCTGGGGCAAAGCATGGGCCAACAACGATACGGGTAGTGTACTTCCAAAGACAAACGGTTACTTCGCGTTCATGAGGTTCATTAAATTGGTAAACTTAAGCTATTCAACTACACCGTCTCTGGTACCGAATGAGCACTATCTCAAAATACTTTCTAAAGTGCGTGACAAACTTGAAGATGATCATTTTACGACTGAAAACTACAAACCTGGCACGAGCGGCGAGAGCCAATTATTTTCGGATCTTGTCGAATACTCAGGACTCGGCAGTGACCTGCTGGAATAGGTCCAACTGTTTCAATACAAGCAGGAACTCGTATTAGAAGTCTAGTTTCGTGTATCGGGGTCTAACTGATTTTTTGTTGCTTTTCCATCATAGTCTTGTCATAGGCATCACATGCAGCCCTGCTCCGTCGCCGACCGGCAGCTTGCCGTCTACAATGCCCATGATATCGACGGCTATTGCGCGCTGTTTGCCTCCGATGCGGTGATTTCCGATCTGGTGACGGGACAGTTCGGCGGCGGCGAAGGCAGCCAGATCGGCCCCGAGGCGAATTCCTCAGCCACATGCCCCTCACACAGGCATTGCGGCCTGCCCTAGATACTGCCCTTCGACATTTCAGACGCAATATAACCGGCCTGGCGGATGGCCAGCGCCACGATGGTCAGCGTCGGATTTTCCGCCGCCCCCGTGGTGAACTGGCTGCCGTCGGAGACGAACAGGTTCTTGATGTCGTGCGTCTGATACCAACCGTCAGATGAACTGACTCAATCGTGATATTGGATTGTCGAGCTGTGATGATTCTCTGGGGTGGTTGATTCGCTCTGGAGGTTTGCCATGACGATAGCGGTGACGCG
>JANPCA010000199.1:0-13013 GCA_031430715.1 Hyphomicrobiales bacterium
AACTTGTAGTCCCGGACTCTCATGGCGAAGGTGGCGGCGGAGTCATGACTGCTGCGCGAGTTGCACCATAAACGCGCAGCGCGACGGAGATTGGCGAGTCTTGCGGCTCATCGGCGGAAGCTGCCGCTTCCGCGCGCACCGAAAGCCGGTCAACCGACAGGTAGGGCTTTGTGACCGCAATCTGCTGAAGCATGGCGTAGACTTGCGCTGTTTGCCCGGCCAATTCCAATTCGGCTCCAATCAAGGTCACGGCGCCGCTTTGCAAGGGCGGCAAGCCGCTCGTGCGGAGTACCTGCAACCCGCGCTCCGCCGCCATCTGATTGAGCAGAGCCAAGAGCCTGGCCGAAAGTTCCGCGGGTGTACCGTTCCCCAGCAGGGCTTCCTCATTGACTGGCAGTGACCGCGACTTCTCCATCCGGGAAAGGTCCGGCTCAAAAGCAACGATCGCTCGCAAGCGATCATAAGTATCGAGGCCGGCTGTCAGTGTGCTTTGGCCTTCCCTTTGAAGGGATAGGAGCGCTGCCGTGGCCAGCGCCAGCACGCCAATCGATGCCGTGACCATCATTGCAGTCATGAGCGCCGATGACAGCTGAAATTGACGCCTCATTGTATTTCTTGTTCCATGTTCGACTCGAACGACATTCCAATCGAAAAATGAGAATAGGCTTCGCCTGGATTTCGAAACACCGGCGCGCCAAAGGAAACGTTGTTGAACAGGGGAGAGGACTCGAGGCGCGCAATGAGTCCCTCTGGCATGACCGCCTGGCCATCCACGGTAATTTGACCATTATCCATCGCGAAGCCCTCGAGGTAGGCGTCATCGGGCAGCACGCGGCTCAGTTCCTCAATCGCGCGGGACAATCTGTCGCCGCGCGACTTCCAAGCGAGAAGATCGGCGATCTCATCTGAAGATGATTTGAGAACATCAAGCCGGGTGTGAATCGCCGCCGCCTGTTGCTGAAGGACAAGCGTTTGGGCGCCAAGCGTTGCTCTCGCACCCTCGGCACTGAGTGTGATGGCAATTGCCATCAACCCAATACCCGCGAGAGCCGCAGCGAGTCCGCAGGCTGCAAGCTTTATCCAAAGCGAAAAACGAGTATTGCCATAGGGGGATCCATCAGGCCCAATCGCGGCCGGCCACATGGGACCGGGGCCGTCCCGGAAGGAGATGGCTTCAATGAGAATATTCTTGGACCGCAACTCGTCCGACAGCGGCTTCAGAATGTCCTTGCGCAGTACGATTTGCTCGAGACTGAGTGTCGTGCTGGTCGAACCAGCGCCCAAGACCCGAAATCCGGAATAGAAGTTCTCAAGTTTGAATGGCGTGAGCCGGCTTAGGTCGAGCGTCAGGATTCCGTGAAGCCTCGAAGCCGCGGTGCGGGGCAGTTCGGCAAAGCGCCGGTAGCACAAAGAGGTGTCAACCGACACGATCACACGCCTGTTTTTCTGCAGGGCGGAGATTGCCGCGTCAGGCGTGTGAAGATTGACGGCCGTAGAAGCCATCGGCAGAGGATATCGAGGATCGCAGACCGGAAAAGCGAAGTGGCCTGCCTCCGACACATGGATCTCGGGGAACCTGTCCGCTCGCAGCTCTCCAAACGAATCAAGTTCGTGGAACTTGCCGAGCCAACCCGGTCTCCAACTTATCCACAGGCGGGCACCACCAACGGCGGCCATCAAGGGTCACTCCATGCTATTCAAGCGGCGAGAGTGGGGTATGATTGCCTTGGCGGCAAGCGGGTTCGGTGCAGTATGAACAGACATTTTTGCGGTGCGATTTGATGCAGCAGCACCCAGTTCTGCTTGCGGAGACGGCCGTTCCGCTTGCAGTGCGTGGGGCCGGCTTCCTGGATTATCTGGAGGCCCGAGGGCTCTTGGATGGCATTGGGCGAAAGCGGGCGTTGCAGGCTCTGCTGAAAACCGATGAGCCCATGGAGGTTGTCCTTCTCGAACTCGGGCTGATCGAAGAGATCAACCTGCTTCAGTCGCTCGCCGGCTACCTCGGGATCGAAAGGGCCGTGATCCCGGACGCACCGGTCACCATTCCCGCCGAAGCATTGGCATCGCGTGACTTTCTTCGCCAGTCAAACCTGTTACCTCTTGATATCAACGACTCGGCGATCGTGATTGCAACCGCGCATCCGCTCGAAGACGACGCCGCAAGGGCCTTGGCTTACGCACTTGGGCGCAAACTCATTCTGAGAGTAGCGCCTTTCAGCGATATCGCCCGCCACTTCGGCGGGCCCGAATTCGGTGACGGCGATCAACTCCGGCAAACGGACAGCGACGATGGCGACTCCTTGATCATCGACGCCGACGCCGAACGCCTGCGGGATCTTGCAAGCGAAGCGCCGGTGGTCCGCTTGTTGACCCGGCTTGTCGCCGCCGCCATGGACCTTGAGGCCTCCGATATCCACATCGAGCCCCTCGACGACCAGATTCGCATTCGTTTCCGGGTTGACGGTTCGCTCCGGGTCATGGAGGTTCTGGACAAATCGCTGCAGTTAGGCCTCATCTCACGCATCAAAATCCTGGCGAAACTCAATATCGCCGAGCAGAGACTGCCTCAGGACGGGCGGATCAGGTTGGCAATCAAGGGCCGGGATATCGACTTTCGCGTTTCCACCTCGCCTGCTCTGCATGGCGAAGGCGTCGTCCTGCGTATCTTGGATCGGCGGCATCTCGACCTCAACTTCCAATCCTTGGGCTTTTCCACCGTGTCCAGCGGCCAACTGCGGCGCCTCATTGCCACTCCCAATGGGATCATTCTGGTGACTGGTCCGACGGGCAGCGGCAAGACAACGACGCTCTATGCGGCACTGTCTCTGTTGAACCGCCCGGAGTCCAAAGTTTTCACCGTCGAAGACCCGATCGAATATCACATGAAGGGCATCAACCAGATCTTGGTGAAGCCGCACATCGGGCTCGATTTCGCGGCCGTCTTGCGTTCCGTGCTGCGGCAGGATCCTGACGTCATCATGATCGGCGAAATCAGGGACAGCGAAACGGCGCGAATCGCCGTTCAGGCGTCTCTTACGGGGCACCTCGTCCTATCAACACTTCACACCAATTCAGCGGCGGCTTCGATAACACGTTTACGCAACATCGGCATCGATGACTTCCTGATCGCTTCGACTCTTCGCGGCGTGCTTGCCCAACGCCTGGTCAGAAGATTGTGTGACCATTGCAGGCGCCCCTCGGCTCTCGTGCCGCTTCACTTCGATGCGCGCCAAGAAAGCGAGAAGCGAGGCGGGCGGCATTGGGAACCCGTGGGCTGCGGCCAATGCGGCGGCACGGGATATCGCGGCCGCACTGTGATCTACGAGATCATGGAGGCGTCCTCGGCCTTGAAGCAAGCAGTGGCGCGCGGTGCCGCGGAAACTGAAGTCGAGACGATCGCCACATCAGAAGGCATGAAGGCCCTCCTCCAGTCAGCCAGGCTCAAGGTGGATGCCGGTGAAACCTCGCTCGAGGAAGTGGCGCGGGCGATGGGAGGCACGGGGCTCTGATGCGGATTCGCTATCAGGCTCTGGGCACGAGCGGGGAGATCGTGAAGGGCATTGTCGATGCCGATTCGCTTGGTCTCGCACTCTCGCAACTCCGGCGCCAGGGCATTGCGCCATTTGAAGCCGAGCCGGAGGTTGGCGCGGGTGCCACCCGGCCGTGGTGGCCCGCCATGCCGTGGACCAAGCCCGGCACCGAGTGGCGGGCCCGGATGGTCCGGCAACTTGCGACACTCCTGGCAGCAGGCGTCACGCTCGACCGGGCCTTGCGCATCATCGAGTTGCAGACCCCGACTGGCCCCGGCCGGACGCTCATGGGGCGCATCCTCGGCGGGGTTATATCGGGACTTTCGCTTTCGAGCGCGATCGCGGGCACGCCGAGTTTTTTCAAGTCCGACGAACTGGGGCTGATCCGGGCGGGCGAGCAAACAGGCTCCCTCGTGCCCGTCCTGGCGGAACTGGCTGCAATTTTGGAAAGACGCCTCGAAACCAGTGGCAAGCTGACCTCGGCTCTGATCTATCCGCTCTTCCTGCTGGCCATGGCGCCGCTTTCACTACTGCTGATCGCGACGGTTCTGGTTCCTAATATAGCGCCACTGTTCGCGAACTCCGGCGCCGAGGTTCCGTTGATTCTGCGGGCCATGATGTTCTTGTCCTCGGAGTTGCGTGAAAGGGCATGGTTCTGGATCGCCGGGTGCGGCTTCTTCGGAATTGTACCTGTGTTGTTCCTTGGCCGTCCTCGAAGACGGCAAGAGCTTAAAGGTCTTCTACTCAAGCTGCCGATCGCCCGGGCCATCAGCAGGCAGACGGAAGCGAGCCGCGTTTGCCGGACCCTTGGCTCACTGCTAAAAGGCGGTGCATCGCTTCAGTCCGCCATGATGGCGGTGGCGGACGTCGCAACCACCGAGGCCGGCCGCTTGCAACTCCACAAGGCGCGCGACGCCGTGGCCGATGGTAAGCGAGTGTCAATTGCCATGAAAGCGTTGAAATCGCTGGACGACACGGCGCTTCAGTTGATGTCAATCGGTGAGGAGACGAACCGGCTGGAGGCGATGCTCCACTATATCGCGGAAAGCGAGGAGAAGGCAGCCGAACGCTATGTCGATCGTTTGATGACCATACTCACGCCATTGCTCACCTTGCTCATGGGCATCATGGTTGGCGGCATCGTCATGTCGATCATGCGCGCCATTCTCTCGCTCAACGACATGGCGCTGAGATGATGCAACATGATGGCCAAGGTGGTTTCACGCTCCTCGAAATGCTCACCGTTCTTGTGGTGGTTTCCCTCGTTGCCGTCATATCCCTTCCATACGCGCGGAAATCCGGCGAGGCACGCCGTCTTGACGCCGTTGCGGAGACGGTGGCCGCCAAACTCCGTGAAGCACGGAGCATGGCTTTATCGAACAACGAAAAATCAAGCCTCACCATCGATGTCGAGAAACGGCAGATTCTGGGACCAGGGCCTCGCCCGCCCTACTCGTTGCCCCCTGATTTGCTGATCAAAGTAACGACGGTGGAGAACCAGGCTGCCAATACCACCGGCTCCATCAGCTTCTTCACCGACGGCGGCTCGACCGGCGGCAACATTGTGATTGCGGATGGCACGATGACCCGCAGGATTGCGATCAATTGGCTGACCGGTGCGGTGGTATGGCAGGCGGAAGAGACCCCGTGACCCCCGAGGATGGCGAGTCCGGTTACACTTTGCTCGAGACTCTGGTCGCCTTCGCCATTCTCGCTGCCGCCATCATTACGAGCTTTGACATCTTCAATTCCGGGCTTCGGCGCATGTCGGCCACCGAGGAGAGCACGTCGCTGGCTGACGTGGCGCGTGCCGAATTGGACCGCGCTGCACTGAGGCCAGCGCTTTCGGAATCGACGATTATGGGTAAGACCGGGAATGTCCCATGGG
Organism: Hyphomicrobiales bacterium; assembly: GCA_031430715.1. GTDB lineage: Bacteria > Pseudomonadota > Alphaproteobacteria > Rhizobiales > Aestuariivirgaceae > Aestuariivirga. The sequence continues at coordinate 5,419 of JANPCA010000199.1, forward strand.
AGATCGCGATCAGCCCTGTGGCATTGGAGTCCGGCCAGCAGCTGACCGAGATTTTTCCATTCAAGTTGCAATTCAGGCGTTTGAGCGAAGTTGGTTCGGCAACGCCTGAGACCATTCTTGAGACCATTGTCCTCAACAGGCGTGCCGCGCCATGAGCGCCACCGTCCGCGGCGAAGATGGTTTCACTCTCGTCGAGCTGCTGATTTCCCTGGCGCTTCTGTCTCTCATGACGGCCTATGCCATCTCGGCATTCGGCATGCTGCGCGACATGAACGGGATAGCGGCCCGCGCCGCCGCGCAGCAGGACGTCGATGCCGCCGTCCGGCACATGCGGGAAAGTCTGGGCGATGTCCGGGTGCAGTTTATTGTGGACGAGGAAGATGGCGATCAGCACCTGCTCTTCGAAGGTGCCGCGGATTCCGTCCGCTTTGTCACTGTGTCGAATGGCGAACGCGAAACGGGTGGCCTTTATGCCGTGCGGTATGTCTTGGACGAGACAGGTGATTTGGTTTCCGAAAGAACCCTCCTGCAGTCCCGCCCTTGGAATCAGGCCAACCGCGTGGTGCTCCTGAGAGGCGTCACGTCTGTTTTGTTCGGCTACGTGGCAGAAGGTGACCCAGGCGGCGAGGCCGGCACCCAGGCGAACTGGGATAATGAACGGATTCTGCCAAGGGCCGTCACGGTTTCAGTTGGCTTCAAGGCGAATGATTCAAGGATATGGCCGGAAACCTGGGTGCGGCTTGGCGCTGCAAATTAGCCCTCCGGATGGGCTCATTACTTATCCACAGCGGCCCGGTTGACATTGCGTCACGAACCTCCCTGGTGCTAAGGTCCGGCGAAACCGAGGGTCTGAAAGATGAGAATATCCCTGTTCACTATCCTGGCGCTTCTCATGACCGGCAGTCAATCGCACAGTGCAGCGCTGACCGTCACCTTTACCAATATGTCGGGTGACGCGATCAACGCCGTCACCGCCATTCCGAAGGGTGCCGTCGATGCGGAGGCCACCAATCTTCTGGCCGCACCGATAACGAACGGCGAACCTGCGGACGTCTCAATTCAGGCAGACGACGGCCAATGTGTCTTCGATCTGAATTTCGCCTTCGCGTCCGGCAAGACCCTTGAACGGCCTGATACCGATCTGTGTCAGACCGACGGTATCATGGTGGAATAGGGGTTCCATTTCCCTGATCAGTTGACGGCCATCCCGCAGATCGAAGTGGGCGCATGGGGCCTGACGCTAGCGGGGCCTTGCGGCTGATAGACCAGGTTGTCGCTGGTGCCGGTACACAGGGAGGAACTGAACAGCTTATTGTCGGCATCGTCACAGCGGTAGCTGCGGTCCTCACCCGTGCCGTTGTCATTGTCGGCGGTGATCAGCCGCTCGAGCAGGTCATAACCATAGGTCCAGGACCGCGCCGCGTCGCCGCCCACGTTGCCAGTCGTCGAATTCACGCGGCCGATCATGCTGGCCAGGTTGCGGTCATAGTTCAAGTCCTGTGACCTGCCAGAAATTGAAACAACAATTGGCCGCGTGAATTCTACAATCAGGTCCCATTAAAAATGCGACGATTATCCCAGATGCGACCGCGTGCTGACATCATTCCCGTAAACAGAATGGAACCCGTTTACGGGGAAGTCGAGGGCGACCGGATCTCGGGACAGGGCTGTCTTGACTTTCCCCCCCATTTCGGGTCTATCCGCCTCAAATCCCGTTTTGGAGGGCGTTATGGCCAAGGGCAATGTGATCAAGATCAAATTGGCGTCGACCGCCGACACCGGATACTTCTATGTGACCAAGAAGAATTCCAAGACCAAGACCGAGAAGATGTCGATGAAGAAATACGATCCGGTGGCGCGCAAGCACGTCGAGTTCAAGGAAACCAAGATCAAGTAGGTTTGGCGTCCATCGCCGCGAAACTGGCACCGCCCAAAAGCGGTGCCTTTCGTGTTTTTGAGGTGGCGTTCACGCAAATGGTGCCGGCCCGGGCTTAGAACTTGGGGAGGCCACCCAATTTCGACCCGGACCGGCTAACCCTACGTCTCAGGAGATGCGGCTGACCTGATCCGCGGGGCTTTTTGCAGTAATTGATCGTGAACGGCGCGGGCCGGCCCTGGAGGTGCTGATCCGCGACCTGCCCGCTCTTTCCGTTCCGCCTTCGAGGGTGGAGGACCTCGTCAGCGGCCTTTCTGTTGGTTCGATTTTTATACAAACCCGCGTGAATTTGCTAGCGCAAGTCATGGTAAACACTTGGTTTACTGACGCTAAGGTGAAGCGTTAAGGTTTAGATTCGCGGTGAAGATTGAAGGTGAACGGGGCGCCGATACCTTGGCCCCTAAGCGGCTCTTACCCCAGCAGCACCACGGCGGCGGCCATGGCGAGATAGGTGAAGTGGTGCAGTGCCTGGTCGGCGGTGAGCAGCCACCAGAAATAATTGTCACGCGGTGTCCAGCCGCGCTGCCTCGAGACCATCTCCTTGAAGAAGTCGATATGGTAATGGGCGACCGCGTCCACCAGGGCCAGTCCCAATGCGGCCGCAAGCCCGGCGCCGAACACCACCAGGCCTGCGAAACTGCCCAGCAAGTGCAGCCCGGCATGGGCGATGCCGCCCGGCTTCCCGTAGATGCCCTTCTCGGACAGCATCCAACGGGTCTGCAGCAGGCCATCGCAGACCGCGTGCTTCAACTGGAAAAGAAGCACCAGGAAGAGAATGCTCAGGGCCGATGGTGTCTCCATGCCCGTTCAGGCGGTGGCCTTCTCTCCAATGGGTGGCGTGAACTGCAGCCCCATGTCCCAGGGCAGATAGATCCAGGTATCCTGGCTCACTTCGGTGACGAATGTGTCAACCAGCGGCCGCCCGGCGGGCTTGGCATAGACGGTGGCGAAATGGGCCTTGGGCAGCATCTCGCGCACCACCTTGGCGGTGGCGCCGGTATCGACAAGATCGTCGACAATCAGCACGCCCGAGCCGCCATCCGCGCCGGCAACCGCGGCGCTGATGGTTTTCAACACCTGGATCTCGCCCTGCCTGTCATAGTCATAGGAGGCGACGCAGACCGATTCGATGACCCGGATGCCGAGTTCCCGGGCCACCACGGCGGCGGGCACCAGCCCGCCCCTGGTGATGGCAACCACGGCCCGGAACGGCCCCGCTCCACTCAGGCGCCAGGCCAGGGCCCGCGCATCCCGGTGAAACTGGTCCCACGACACCGGAAAGCTCTTGTGCCACTTCTCGTCCATGCCCGCCCCTTTTATGATTTTTCCGGACTATGCTCTTGTGCAGGTTTGAGTGCAATCCGCCATTAACCATCAACCATGTATTCATGTTTTGAACGGAAAGTCGGTTCGCAAACCTGGCTGGTTTAGGGAGTTCAAGGGCATGGCTGCAGCGGCCGGCATCGTTGCCGAGATGACGAAGGCATTCGAGATTGCCAATGTGGAAATGTTCGCGATCGGCCTGCCGGAGGCGCGCGTCGTCGCGGCCACCAGCGCCGTGATGCGCAAGTGGAACTGCACCCGTGAGGAAATCGTCGGCAAGCAACTGGTGAAATTCGGCACCGGCCCCCTGTCCGCCCGCCATTTGACCGAGGAAGCCCAGCCCAGCCAGACGCCCAAGGTGGAAGTGACATATGTGCCGCCGCTCGGCTCCACCCGTTCCATCCGCTTCACCCCGCAGCATTGCACCGACGGCAGCCAGACCGTCATGCTACTGATCGGCCAGCATGCCAGCCTCGAGGAAGCCGAGGACGCCATCCAGAACGAGCGCCGCCTCAGCCTGGCGCTGCGCTCGGGCGGTTACGCCGCCTGGGATCACGACTACCGCACCAACCAGACCAACAACTCGCCGGAACTCTACGACCTGCTCGGCTTCGACCGCGGCAACAAGGAACTCAATTTCAACACCTTCAACGACCTGGTCCACCCCGACGACCGCGACAAGACACTCGACGACCAGATCAATACCGCCCCCTTTGGCTCCGACATGTTCCAGACCCGCTACCGGGTGCGGAACAGCCATGGCAATTATGTCTGGCTCGAGTCGATTGCCGGGGTGATCCGCAGCCCGGTCGATGGCCAGCCGATGAAATGCGTCGGGCTGTCGCGCAATATCAGCGAGCAGATGGCGGCCCTGGAAAAGATGCAGGCTTCTGAACGGGTTCTGAAGCGCTCGCAGCGTGCCGCCAGGCTCGGCAGTTTCACCTTCAATGTCGAGACGGGGCTGACCCGGCTGTCGACCGAGATGATCACCCTCATCGGCATGGAGGATGCGATCGTCCAGCCCAATCTCGCCGTCTTCGAAAAGATGATCGAGCCCGCCGACCGCGAGAAATTCAAGGAAGCCATCGAACTCGCCAAGCATGGCCAGAACAGTCCGGTTTTCGAACTCGGCTATAAAACCCTGGTCGAGGGCGAACTCAATCATTTCGAAGTGAAGATCGAGGCCGACCGTAACGGCCACCATCATGTCGACCAGATTTTCGGCACCTGCCAGTGCATCACCGAGCGCAAGCTGCTCGAACGCAAGTTCATGCAGGCCCAGAAGATGGAGGCGGTGGGCCAGCTCACCGGCGGCGTCGCCCATGATTTCAACAATCTCCTGATGGTGGTTCTCGGCAACCTGCAATTGGTCGAGCAGCTGGTGAAAACCGACGAGCGCGCGCTCAAACGCATCCGGGCCGCCTATGATGCCGCCGAACGCGGCTCCGAACTCACCAAGCGCATGCTCGCCTTCTCGCGCCAGCAAACGCTGCAGAACCGCGATGTCGACGTCAACACGCTCCTCGACAAAATGTATGGCATCCTGGGTCACGCGGTGGGTGCCACCGTCAATCTCGCCATCATGCCGTCCGACGGCCTCTGGCCGATCCGCGCCGATGCCACCATGCTCGAAACCGCCATCCTCAATCTCTGCATCAACGCGCGCGATGCCATGAAGCCCAAGGGTGGCGACATCACCATCGAGACCTTCAACCGCACGCTCGATGCCGAAACCGCCGCCGACATGGAGGACGTGCCGCCCGGCGATTATGTGGAGATCGCCGTCACCGATACGGGCTGCGGCATTCCGGAGGAGAATATCGAGAAGGTGTTCCAGCCCTTCTTCACCACCAAGGGGCCGGAGGCGGGTTCGGGCCTCGGACTGTCGATGATCTACGGCTTCGTCAAGCAGTCCGGCGGGCACATCAAAATCTATTCAGAGGTCGGCCACGGCACCACCATGCGCATCTATCTGCCGCGCCTGAAGTCGAGCGCTGCGGCGGAACCCGCACCCGTGAAGGACCTGGTGCAGAAACTGGCGCAACTGACCGAACCCCCGGCAGCGGCGCCAGTTGTTGCAGCGGCTTCCCCGGCGCCCGCCCTGCGCAAATCCATCGTTCTCGTCGTTGAGGACAACCCTTCGGTGCGCGACGTTGCCGCCGCGATGATCGAAGACATGGGCTATGACGTGATCACGGCGTCCAGCGGGGCCGAGGGATTGCAGGCCATCGAGGACCGCCCCGATATCGATCTCGTCCTCTCGGACGTCATCATGGCGGGCGGCATGAACGGCCCCGAAATGGCCCAGCGCGCGCTCTCCGTCAGGCCGGAATTGAAGGTGCTGTTCATGTCGGGTTACGCGCCGGGCTCGCTCCGCCAGATGCAGCAGGAACTGCCCAACGCCATCGACCTCGTCAACAAACCCTTCACCCGCAATGACCTGACGGAGAAGGTGAGGGCCGCGCTGGCGGCTTGAGTCAGGCTTTCCTGAAATGGTTTTTTGCGAAACGCCGCCACTTCGACACGGCAAGTCGGCGCAGCCCGGCGTTTAATTGCGGTGCGACCCTAAACCGTCCAGTAAAGAGAGGCTCGTCCGCTTCATCGGCGAACCAATGGGCGATGGGCACGGGCCGATCGCAGCACGCCGCACAGGCCCGCGCCATCGCCGTGCCACCGCGCCGCATCGGCGAAATCATTCCCGGCAAGCCCGCCGTGACGGCGGACACCGACTTGCGCCTCACCCGCTATTTCGGCCTGAGCGAGGGGTTTTTCCTGCGATTGCAGCTTGAATTTGACCTGCGCATGCAGAAGCAGATGTTGGGGAAGAAGCTGAATACGATCAAGCCCGCAGGCGGCGGGACCGATGTCCCGCCGATCATCTATTCCAGGCAAAGTTACGCCCGGCGCTTGAGTTTCCGCACAAGACCAAGCAATCCGAGGCCACTCAAGAGCAACGGCAGAGCTGCCGGAACCGGAATGTTCGACACCCTTACCGCGAACACCTCGAGACGCGGATCGTCTCCAAAAGTATTCCCGCTGAAGTTGTAGATCGCACCAGCAGCGCCATCACCATAGTCGCAGTGCGAATGAAGAGTGGAGAAGAAGCGGCTCGCGCAGATGTCACCGGGTGCGAACAGGCCGACCCAAAGGGCTAAGCCTCCGGCCCCTGCGATCACAGCGTCAATTTGCAAAGTCGAGGCGAGCGCCCAACCAAGAGGCGCCTGAAAAGACAGATCGATTACGCCGCAACTGGGCTCAAATGGCGCGCACGGCCCCGCCCACGCCCAATCGGCACCGTCGATTGTGATGAAATCGATCGGGTCGACAGCTGCGTCGACGAGCGCAGCATTTGCATCACTGGCATAGACATGAAGACCCAGCAGTGTTCCAAAAATCAGTGCGGGAATTTTTTTCATGGAGGTACTCCTACATTAAGGACAGTTGGCAAGCTGCATCGCGGCCCCGTCAAAGCAACCCATTGAACGCTAGCACACGAACTGCAACATGTTAAGGAAAAATTCATAATTTACACCGCCTCCCCCATCATCTCCCGCACATCCGTCAGCCACCCGGTGATCTCCGCCGCCACCATTGCGGGTGACAGCAGATCGACCACGTCGCGGGTTACGGCGGGGTTATGGGACTACGGTGATTTAATTCGTAAGCCCTTATGATTGTTCACAAAAGCTGGATTCCGGCTTTTGCCGGAATGACGACCGGGGCTAAGAACTCAATGCACTTTGCCTTCGCATTTCTAGCCTCTCCACCTTCGTGGGGTGGGTTGGGATGGGGGATGGTTGGCGCCACGACTCGCGGACCCCCACCCCTCCAGCCGCTTCGCGGCGCTCGTAAGAACTCGCCCCTCCCCACCAGGGGGAGGGGAATTCAAATTACGGGTTACGGTGATGTGTTGGACCGGTAATGGCTTTGATATCGCCACTCCCCTCAACTCCACCCCCGCGCCTTGCCGTCGGCCACCAATGCGTCGGCCATCGCCTTCACCGCAGCGAGAGCCTCATCGAGCACCGCTTCATCGCGTGAGCGCAGCACGAGGTTGGTGGCAAAACCGTCCGCGGCCTGGAACGGGTATGAGCCGATGACGACGGTTGGATAGGCCTTTTGAATCTCGCCCAGGGGCTTTGCCACATCGCCTTCGCCGCCGCGGAATTCGATGCTGCGCGATTGCATGGGCACGCCCTTGGCGAGGCGCCTGCCGACGTCATCCATCATGGCGTTCATGATCTTCGGCACGCCGGCCATGACGAAGACATTGCCCATCTGGAATCCCGGCGCCTTCGACACCGGATTGTCGATGAGCGAAGCGCCCACCGGCATG
>JANPCA010000200.1:0-3867 GCA_031430715.1 Hyphomicrobiales bacterium
CACCAGGATCGATAACGGCGCCCGCACCAACTACGTCCTGCGCGAACGCATGCTGGCCTTGAAGGCGGAACTGGGCAAGGGCTCGACCGCCGTCTCCTGCTGTGGCGCCAACCCCGGCATGGTGTCGTGGTTCGTCAAGCAGGCGCTCCTCAACATCGCGGGCGACCTCAAGCTCAAAGTGGCCGAGCCCAACAGCCGCGACGGCTGGGCCAAGCTGATGCAGCGCTTGAAGATCAAGGGCGTCCATATCGCCGAGCGCGATACCCAGCGCGCCAAGAATCCGAAGCCCCTCGATACCTTTATCAACACCTGGTCGGTCGAAGGCTTCATCTCGGAGGGCCTGCAACCCGCCGAACTGGGCTGGGGCACCCATGAAAAGAAAATGCCGATCGATGGCAAGAAGCACAAGACTGGCAGCGGCGCCGCGATTTATCTGGAGCGCGCGGGTGCCGATACCAGGGTGCGCACCTGGGTGCCATCGGCTGGCGCGCAGTTCGGCTTTCTCGTCACCCACAACGAGGCAATTTCGATTGCCGACTATTATACCGTACGCGAGGGCCGCAAGGTGGTCTATCGCCCGACGTCGCATTATGCCTATCACCCGTCAAACGATGCCGTTCTGTCGATGCACGAGATGTTCGGTTGTGGCGGCAGCAGGCCCGCCAAGCTCCATATTCTCGACGAAAACGAAATTGTCGACGGCATGGATGAGCTGGGTGTCCTTCTCTATGGCCACAAAAAGAATGCCTACTGGTTCGGCTCGCAACTGAAGATCGAGGAGGCCCGCAAGCTGGCGCCTTATCAGAATGCGACGGGTTTGCAGGTCACGTCATCGGTTCTGGCCGGCATCGTCTGGGCCATCGAGAACCCTGAGGCCGGCATCGTCGAGACCGACGAGATGGACTACAAGCGCTGCATCGAGATCCAGTCGGGCTATCTGGGCAAGCTGACGGGTGTCTATACCGACTGGACGCCACTCGATTCCCACATCAACCTCTTCGACACCAAGGTCGACCTCAAGGACCCCTGGCAGTTCTCCAACATCATCGTGCGCTGACGGCCTTGCTGATCACCTCGGCCCACAATCCGGCCATCAAGCTCATCCGCTCGCTCGCCGGGAAGAAGCACCGCTGCGAACTGGGTCTCTTCGTGGCCGAGGGCGCCAACGTGCTGGAGCGGGCCAGGGGCGCGGGTTGGGTGCCCGAGTATCTGCTCACCACCGGTCCCGCCGGTGCATGGGGCAAGGCGGCCCTGCTGCGGGTCGACGGCAAGGTCATGGGCAGCATCAGCGCGCAGAAGAACCCGCCAGCGGAAATCGGCGTGTTCGCGCAACGCTGGACGGAGGACGTCAAGCCGGAAGGCACCTGGGTGGCGCTCGAAGACATGCGCGATCCCGGCAATCTCGGCACCATCATCCGCACCGCGGACGCAGCGGGTGCGGCGGGCGTCATCCTGGTGGGCCAGTCTTGCGACCCGTGGGGCCCCGACTGCGTGCGCGCCACCATGGGCTCGATCTTTGCCGTGCCGCTGGTGCGGATGAGCCTTGCCGCCTTCCTTGACCTCTGCCGCATCTGGCCGGGCGAAAGTGTTGGCACGCACCTGAAGGCCACGGAGAACTTCCGCCGCGACTACAAAACCCCGGCCCTTCTGGTCATGGGCAGCGAGGGCAAGGGCCTTTCGGACGCCGCGGCGGCGGCCTGTTCCAGCCTCGTCCGTATCCCGATGACAGGTGGCGCTGAATCGCTCAACGTCGCCATCGCCACGGCCCTGATGCTTTATGAGGCCGTTAAACAATAGGTAAGTGCGGCGCGCGACACTGCCGCGATGGCCGGCATCGCCTATATTCTGTTCGTCATTGCCGCCGCCGTCTTGGGTGGGCTGACCGGCATCGCCGCGCACTATTGGCGCGCCCATGCCACCCTGTATGCCGAGGACCTGGGGCTCGGCGAACCGCTCGACACCTTAACCCGCGACGACTATCAATGGGAAAAGCATGTGGTGGGTGCTGAGTGGGACGACGCCGGCTTCTGGGATCCGGGAAGCGTCCGCAATCTCGTCTATTACATGCTGAGCGGGTTCTGCGGTCCACTTCTACTGGGAATTGCCTTTTGGGGCGAACGCGCCAACATCGTCTTTGGTGTTTGCAAAGTGATCGCCGCCACAAGCCTCAACTCCCCGCTCTGCCCCTGACGGGCGCAAGGCTAAGGTGAAGCAGGCTCACCACCGGGGAGGCCTTTGCGCTTGAAAATCGGCTTGGACAGGCGGAGAGGATCGCCTGGACCTTGAGCCCGCTTGGCGCCGTGGTCTATCCTTGGCCGCAGGTACCGGAGAACGAGATGAAATCGCATGCGCGGGTGGTGATCGTCGGTGGCGGCGTGATGGGCGTCGGTCTGCTCTACCATCTGGCGCTGGAGGGCTGGAGCGATATCGTGCTCGTCGAGAAAGGCGAATTGACATCGGGCTCGACCTGGCATGCGGCCGGCCAATGCCCGCATTTCAACGGCTCCCTCAACATGACCAAGGTGCATACCTATGGCACCGAGCTCTATGCGAACCTCGAAAGGCTGACCGGCCATGCCGTCTCCTGGCACGGCTGCGGCGGGTTGCGCCTGGCCACCACCGGCGAGGAGGTGGACTGGTTCAAATATGTCCACGGCATCTCGCGGCTGGCGGGCTACGACTGCGAAATCATCGGCCCCTCGGAAATCCCGCAGTATCATCCCCATCTCGAAACCTTTGGCGTGAAGGCCGCCTTCCACACCGTGCATGACGGCCACGTGGCACCGGCCGACATCACCAATGCCATGGCGGCGGGGGCGCGGAAGCTCGGCGCCGAAATCCACCGCCGCACCCGCGTCACCGATATCAAGCTGCTGCCCAATGGCGAATGGCGCGTCTTCACCGAAGAAGGCCACATCGACTGTGAGCACGTGGTGAATGCGGCGGGTTCCTATTGCGACGTGGTCGGCGCCTGGACCGGGCACAATGTGCCTATCGTCAACATGCTGCACCATTACGTGATCACCGAGCCACTGAAGGAACTGATCGGCCTGGAATTGGAACTCCCGGTGGTGCGCGACCCCTACTCCCATGCTTACTTGCGCGAGGAAACCGATGGTATTCTGGTCGGCCCCTACGAGACCGCCACCGCCCATGTCTGCTGGGAGGGTCAGCCTCCCGCCTGGGATTTCGAAAGCGAATTGATCGCGCCCGAACTCGACCGCCTGATGCCCTGGCTCGAAAAGGCCACCGAGCGCTTACCGCTGTTTGGCCAGGCCGGCATAAAATCCACCGTCTCCGGCGCCATCACCCATACGCCGGATGGTACGTATCTTTCAGGCCCGGCCCATGGCGCCAAGAACTACTGGATGCATTGCGGTGCCTCGATCGGCATCTGCCAGGGTGGCGGTGCTGGAAAATATTTGGCGCAATGGATGGTCCATGGCCAGGCCGAGATCAACATGCGCGAGTTCGACCCGCGCCGCTTCGGCAGATGGGCGAGCAAGGATTATGCCGCGGAAACGTCGGTCGCCGATTATCATCATATGTATTACTGCTTCAAGCCGGCCGAGCAGCACCAGGCCGGGCGTGGTCTTCGCAAGTCCTCGCTCCATGACAGGCTGAAGGCCGAGGGCGCGCAGTTCCAGCAAGTCTTCGGCTGGGAACGGGCGCGCTGGTACGACACCACGGGCGAAGGCGAGACATATTCGTTCCGCCGCTCCAATTGGTGGAACGCGGTCAGGGAGGAAGCGCTGGCGGTGCGCGAAGGCGTCGGTCTCATGGACCTATCGACTTTCTCGAAATACGACGTCAAGGGCAAGGATGCTCATGCTTTCCTTGAGCGCATCTGCGCCAACCGGATTCCTG
>JANPCA010000201.1:0-7756 GCA_031430715.1 Hyphomicrobiales bacterium
TCACCACGGTGATCCTCAATTACTTGCTGATGCAGGGGCTGGTGCATGGTGACTTCGGCCTGCCGCGCTGGGGTCTGGCGGGGGCCGGCATCGCCTGGTCGATTTCCATGTGGTTCAAGTGCCTGTGCCTCGGCGTCTACACACTGTGGCTGGTGGGGCGCGAGAAGCTGACGCTGGCCGGATCGGCGCTGGCGGGCGGAGTGAGGGGGTTCCTGCCGCTGGTGGCGCTGGGCCTGCCGGTGGCGGGGATCGTGGCACTCGAATCGGGTCTGTTCGCGGCAACGGCACTCATGTCCGGCATGCTGGGGACGCGGGAATTGGCGGCTTATCAGATGGTGATGGGCTGGATATCCATTCCCTTCGTGATTTCGCTAGGCCTTGCGGAGGCCGCCATGGTGCGGGTGGCCTATTGGATGGGGGCCGAAGACGCCGCGGCGGCGCGGCAAGCCGGAAATCTCGGCATGGTCATCGGCGTGGCGATCCCACTGCTGCTCGTCATGATTCCGGTGTTTGCACCGGGGCTGATCACGCGCGTGTTCCTCGATGCCGCCGACCCGGGCTATGGCGAGATCGCCGCGCTGGTGTCGGGCCTCCTCGTCATCGCCGCGGTGTTCCAGGTCTTCGACGGCTTGCAGGCCATCGCGTCGCACGCCTTGCGGGGATTGCGCGATGCCTCCATGCCGCTGGTGATCGCCGGGGTGGGCTACTGGGTCATCGGCATGGGCTCGGCCTATGTGATGGGCTTCACCTTCGGCTGGGGCGCCCGTGGCCTATGGTCCGGCCTCGCCATCGGTCTGGCCTTCACGGCGATCCTGCTCGCCTGGCGCTTCGAACTGCTGGCGAAACGGGGTGTTCAATTGGCCGAGTGATCGGTGGTCGAGATGAAGTCCGGGTCTTCCTGGCCGCTTCTTTCGAAGGTCAGGAAGTCGTAATAGCCGCAATGGCCCTCGCCGGGGAAGACGCGGCAGATCGATGGCCTTGCCTCGTAGATGCCGCAGCAGCGCTTCTCGCTGTCGAAGAACAGGCAGACCTTGCCGAAATGCTCATCCGCCTTGCGCCGGAAAACGCGTTTGTGGCCGTGGGCGGCCTTGAAATATTTCTTCTCGGCCGTGGCCAGCGGCACGCCGAAATGCTTGGCGATGCGCTCGGCATCCTTGTCCTTCACTTCGATGACCGGATAGGAGCAGCAGTAACCGGGGCATTTGGAGCAGTCGTATTTCTTGCGGGGCATCTGGCGAATCCGTGTGAACCGCCGAAAACGCTAAGCGGTTGCGGGCTTTGCTGCAACGGGCGCATTGCGCTGCCCGACGAGTTGGGTGAATTTTCTGTTGGTATCTGCCATTTCGGCCATGAGCCACTCGCGGAAAGCCCGCGCCGGCGCCGTTTCCTTCAGGCCTTTGGCCCGGACGATCCAGTAATGCCAATGATCCTTCATATGGAAGTTAAAGGGCCGCACCAGCCAGCCCTCCAGCAACGCGTCGGTGCACAGCATCTGATCGCTCAGCGCGAAACCTTGGCCTGCCTCCGCCGCCTCGATTGCCAGATGGTTCTGGAATACCGTACCCCGCCAGTCCTCGACGCCAGTCACACCCGCGGCGGTCAGCCAGTCGGCCCACCACTGCTTCCGCGATTCATGCAGCAGATTGTAATTGGCAAGATCGGCCGGTTTCAATCTTGTGGTTCCCGCCAGAAGCGAGGGTGCGGCAATGGGAAAGATGACCGCATCCGTCAGCTTTATCACCTCGACATCTTCCCAATCGCCAGGCCCGTAACGGATACCGACATCGGCCTCGCCCGAGCGGAAATCTGCCAGCTTGGAGTTGGGATCGATCGACAGTTCGATGTCCGGGTGAAGCTCGTTGAACCGGCCAAGGCGCGGCACCAGCCAGCGCGAGGCAATCGAGGGCTCAACCGTGACAATAAGTTGACGCGCCTGGCCCATCGCCGCGGCCTCGCGGGTGGCTTCCGCCATCTGGTCGAACAGGGGGGTGAGCCTTGAGCCGAAGCGGCGGCCGGCGTCGGTCGGTTCGACGCCGCGCCCGGTGCGGATGAAAAGCGGGGTCCCCAGCCATTCCTCAAGATCGCGGATATGGCGGCTGATGGCGGCGTGGGTGACAAACAATTCGCCAGCCGCTTCCGTGAAGCTTTCGAGCCTGGCGGCGGCCTCGAAGGCCTTCAATGCGTTGAGGGAGGGAAGGCGGCGCGCCATGTTACAAGCCTGTCAGGTTTTGTTACATGTAGCGTAGGTTATTGCCGTTTGTGTTGCAAGAGCGAAGGGACCATATTGCCTACAACAGATTGAAGTCCCGATGGAGAATGAAAATGAACTGGATTGTTGAAACATATTCAAACGTTTACTCGACTGCCATGATGCAGCCGCACGATTCGAAGCATGATGCTGCAACTGCGAAGGATCGCACCCATGCCAAGCGTTTTGCCCTTCTCGGCATCTTCAAGCGCCGCTAAGGCCCTCGGATTTCAGAGGCTCCGGCTCATGTGGCCGGGGCCGCTGCCACAAGGTCAACCTCCACAACGAGCCGTGGGTCGGCAAGACCCGCCACGATAAGCAGGGTCGCCGCGGGCCTGTGACCCCGCATCATCCGGTCGCGGGTCTCGCGGTAGAGCCCGATATGGGCGCGGTCGGTAATATAGACATGGGCGTCGACCACATTGGCATGGTCCATGCCGGCGGCGGCCAGTATCGCCATGGCATTGTCCCAGGCTAGCTGATGCTGAAGCACCGGATCGTCCGGAATATCACCACCGAGCGTTGCGCCGACTTGCCCCGAGACATGGACGATGCGCTGTCCCGGCCCCACCTCGATGCCCTGGGCATAGTTGGAAAAGGGCTCGGGCGCCGCGGATGTCGCTATGGTTTTCAGCATTCGGGTCTTCCTCTCTCGGGCCAATAACCGTTTCGTTTACAGTGTGATCCAGGTTACATTGCACTTGCGCCGTCAAACGCTAGTGTGATTGTATGGCGGAAGGGCCGTCGGCGATAGGCGGCACGGGCCAGCCAAAGCGTAACATTCTTGGAGAGCGAAATGACGGCAAAACTCAAAATTGCGGCTGCGGCACTTTTCGGGCTGATGGCCGCAACGGCGGTATCACCCGCCGTGGCGCAGGACCGCGGCCACAACTGGATGCGGGAATATGTGCAGCTGCGCGTCAAGGCCATGGCCGAGCGGGCGACGGGCATCACCCTGACCGACAGCGCGGCCGACGGCAGGATCGTCGGCGGTTCGGTCGCGCCCAACGCCACCCACAAGTTCCAGGTGGGCTTGCTCACCAAGAACGTCGCGGACAATTTCAATGCCCAGTTCTGCGGCGGCACGCTCATCAGTGCCAATTTCATCGTCACCGCCGCCCATTGCAGCGATTCCTCGACGCCAAGCCAGGTTCAGGTGCTGACCGGCACCCAGGATCTCGATGGCACGGGGGTGCGCCGCAACGTGGTCGCCATCCACATCCATCCCAACTGGAATCCCAACACCTTCGACAATGACGTCTCCGTCTGGGAACTGGAAACCAGCACCAGCGGCATTCCTTTCGCCACGCTGGCCAGCGCCGATCCGGCGGTGGGAGAGAAGCTCAAGGTCACCGGCTGGGGCGCCCTTACGGAAGGCGGCAATTTCCCTTCCAACCTGAGGCAGGTCGACGTACCCTTGGTGTCGCGCGCCAATTGCAACGATGCGAATTCCTATAGCGGCGACATCACCAAGCGCATGATCTGCGCCGGTCTGGATGCCGGCGGCAAGGACAGCTGCCAGGGCGATTCGGGTGGCCCGTTGACCGACAATCTGGGCGCCGGCTTCAAGGTTCTGACCGGCATCGTCAGCTTTGGTACGGGCTGCGCCCGCCCGAACCTGCACGGTGTTTACACCCGTGTATCGAACAGTTCGATCCGCAACTTCATCATCGACAAAGCTGGTCTCTGACGCTTGAGACAGCCGCTGCCACATCGGGCCGTTCCGGCCTGGTGTGGCAGTTTATAATGTTCTTGCATGGAACAAACAGTGAACTTATAATCTGGTGGATAACCATCAGCGGCGTTGGATCGGTCCGCTTGATTGACTAGGGTACGCGTGAAATTGGGAGGGTGATATGGCTGGTTCGGTGAACAAGGTGATTCTGTTGGGCAATCTGGGCCGCGACCCGGAGGTGCGCCATACCCAGGACGGCAAGCCGATCGTCAATCTCAACATCGCCACGTCCGAAAGCTGGCGCGACCGCACCTCGGGCGAGCGCAAGGAGAAGACCGAGTGGCACCGGGTGGTGATTTTCAGCGAGGGTCTCGCCAAGGTGGCGGAGCAATATCTGAAGAAGGGCTCGACCGTCTATATCGAGGGGCAATTGCAGACCCGCAAGTGGACCGACAAGGACGGCGTCGAGAAATACTCGACCGAGGTGGTGCTGCAGGGCTTCAACAGCGTGCTCACCATGGTCGGTGGCAGGCCGGGCGGCGGTGACCAGGGCTTCAGCAGCGGCGGCGACGAATTCGGCCAGTCAAGCCCCATGGAACGCCCGCGTACCGCCGCCGCCAAGCCCCAGAGCTTCACCCGCGACCTCGACGACGAGGTGCCATTCTGAAGCGTACATTCGAAAACAGTCCCTGCCGGTGAATTTGCGGAAGGCGCGAAGTCCGGAAATCCGGAGGGGATTTTGATCTTGCGAAGGAGATTAGGATGACATTTGAAGTTCTTGCGCCCAGCGGGGCGGGGCGGAGAGTGAGTGTTGAAAAGAAGTCAGGCCGTGGCCTTTCGCGAATTCACATCAGGGATGAAGAGCACCAGGAACTGCCGATGGTGCTGCCGGTATCACGGCGGCGGCGCATTGTTTTTGGCTGGTACGGCGGCAAGTTCAATCATCTGGAGTGGCTCCTTCCGCTCCTTCCCGAGGCTCACCACTACTGCGAACCATTTTCCGGGTCCGCCGCGGTCTTGCTCAATCGCCAACCGTCTCCCGTCGAAACCTACAATGACATTGACGGCGAAGCGGTGAATTTCTTCCGGGTTCTGCGCGATCAGGGGGCCGAGCTTGAGCGTGCGATTGCATTGACGCCATTCTCGCGCGAGGAATTTCACCGGGCAATTGCCGGGACCACGCGCGGAATCACCGGCTTGGAGCGCGCCCGGAGATTTTATGTCAGAGCGCGTCAGGCACGCACCGGCTTGGCCCAGACAGCGACGCTCGGACGTTGGGCCAACTGCAAGGATACCAGCCGGGCCGGCATGTCGGGCGTCGTCTCGCGCTGGCTCGGAGGAGTTGAGGCCCTGGCCGGCATTGGGACAAGATTGATCCGGGTGCAGATTGAAAATCGGCCCGCGCTCGATCTCATCCGGCTTTACGACGGCAAGCGAACACTGTTCTATTGCGATCCCCCCTACCTGCACGACACAAGAGGCGACAGTAGCGCATATGGCTTCGAGATGGAACAAAGCGAACACGTCGAACTCGCCAAGTCGCTGCGCGCCTGCGTTGGCAATGTAGCCATATCCGGGTATCGCAATGGACTGATGGACAAGCTCTACGAAGGCTGGCGGCGATTCGATGCGCCATTGAAGCAATGCCATTCAATCAAGAAATTACGGCAGGAATGTCTCTGGATGAATTACTGACGAGAGGCTCGGTCATGCCTCATAAGATCAAGACAAGTGAAGCATTGGCCGTATTGGATCAAGCGTTTGCCTTGGCCGAGGATGATTTTCGGGAGGGCATAGCGGTAAGTGTGCCGGCAGCGACGATTGCCGCAACTGGACGCTTGTTTTCGTCGATAACACAGGCTTACCGGGAGGCGCTGGTGGGCTGTGCTGTTGCCCGCATTATCAATAAAGACATAGACATTCGACTCCCAGCTACCGACAGCGGCAACAATGCTTTCAGCGGGCGAAGTCTGGGCGAAAACGCCGTTGCACCGTTCCTGCGCGATCGCGCCATCCCGATCCTGGCATCGTCACCTTATTTGTCAGCGCTCCGCGGAGGTGCAAGGTTCATGAAGGACGGTGAGCCCAGAATTCAAAGTGACCAAGGAGGTTTCGATGCTCTTGTGGCAGTTGTCGACTATCTGCGCGAATTGGATGACGGCCTGGCCAGGGAGTATCTGCGCTATCTGCTACGCCGTTTTATCGAGCTTCGAGAAAGTGGCAATATCCCATTGAAAAAGATCGCAAAACCGAACCTCCAACAACTTGGCAGGCTCATTGACGGCATGTTGACCGTCAAGAGCGGTGGCCGCATCCCGGCGATGCTCGCTACGGCGATGTTCCAGACGATCGGCGAATGCCACGCTCTCGGTTGGCACGTGGAATTTCAAGGCATCAATGTCGCCGACAAAGCTTCTGGTGCCGTTGGCGACATATCGATCCGTAAGAGCGGCATACTTATACTTGGCGTGGAAGTCACCGAGCGCCCAATAAACCAAACCAGGGTGACATCTACATTTGAGGACAAAGTGTCACCAAGTGGCCTCGCCGACTATCTATTTATCACTACCGTGAAACCTGATGATGGCGCTCTTGCCGCCGCGCGCAGTTACACCGGTGTTGGTCACGAAATGAACTTCGTCATTCTGTCCAATTGGCTCCATGACAATCTTTCCGTGGTTGGGCCGGCTTGCCGTTCATTGTTCCAGAGCAGGATGATCGATTTACTCGGAACCGGCGGCATCCCGGCTGAACTCAAGGTTGCATGGAATGCCAGGATGGATCAGGTGCTTGGTATTGGTCCAAATTCCCAGACACAGGAATGATTGATCCGAACCGCTTGCAATGATTGCGCCGCAAGACCTGCCAATGCAGTGCTGCAAAACTGGTTGCAGTTCTGCCATCCGGGCCGGCGCAGCAGGATATTATTTTAACTCGTTTTGTCGGCATTCCGTTGACCTGCCGCTGACGGTCTTTCGGGCATTCAGTCGCCATTCAGGTCAAAGCGCGTTAATTTGATCTGCAAGGAAGATGGAGGCTGAACATGCTGCGACGTGCGATATGTGCGATGAGCGTCATCGGGGCCCTGATGGGCACCCTGGCCACACCCGCCTTGGCCGACGAGCCGATGACGGCCCAGCAGATCCGGCGGCTGGCGCCGGGCACCTTCCAAGCGGTTGTGAAGGGCAAATTCCAATTGATCGTGACCCTGTCGCGCGACGGCGCCATCGTCGGCAAGGTGCCGGGAATGACCGACCGCGGCCGCTGGTCGGTGCGCGACAACGAGCTCTGCATCACCATGCCGAACATGACGAGAGGCTATCTGATGTGCTCGTCGGTGGTGGCCGACAACGGCTGGTACCGGGGCCGCAACGTGTCCTTCCGCAAACTCTGATTCGGCGCGTTTTATCCCTCGAAATCAACCGCTTTTCGTTGTACCGGCGGGGCGCCCGGCCTAGACTGGGAGAGCCGCCGAATCGCCGTTCACAACGCCATGGTCCGGCTGGTCCTCCTAAGGGATTTTGAAGGTTTTCCGTGGCCGATAACGACGACAAGAAGGCAGGTTCTCCGCCCGCCAATCCATCCGAGATTTCGCCCATCTCCATCGAAGAGGAGTTGAAGAAAAGCTATCTCGACTACGCCATGAGCGTGATCGTCAGCAGGGCATTGCCCGATGTGCGCGACGGGTTGAAGCCAGTGCACCGCCGTATCCTGTTCTCGATGAACGAGAACGGCTATGACTGGAACAAGCCCTACCGCAAGTCGGCGCGCATCGTCGGCGACGTCATCGGCAAATATCACCCGCATGGCGACCAGTCGATCTATGACGCTCT
>JANPCA010000202.1:0-7261 GCA_031430715.1 Hyphomicrobiales bacterium
CTTTGATCGCAAGGCGCGTGACTGACTTTCTGATAGGGCCGAGGAGGTCTTCGCCCGCCGCACTCACGCCGCCGGCGAAGGCAATTCGGTCCGGCGCGAAGATATGCATCCATGTCACCACCGCAGCGCCGATATTCCGCGCTGCCTCTCCGACAATATGGACACACGCAATTTCACCGGCGCGAGCGCCTGCAAAAAGGTCTCCAAGGCCTTCGCCTTTTCTCACACCAGGCAATGCATCATAGCGCTCCTGCAAGGCCAAGGCAGAGGCGACGGATTCAAGGCACCCATGGCAGCCTTGCCGGCATGACCGCGCGCCCTTTGGATCGACAATGACATGACCAATGTCGCCCATGGTGCCATTGGCCGTGTGAACTGGCCGGCCATTCTCGATGAAACCGGCACCAATGCCGGTCCCGAGAGTAACCGTCAGAAACCGACTGCTGCCCTGCCCCACGCCAAAGCGATGTTCTGCAAGTGCGGCCAGTGTTGCATCGTTCTCGATGAAAACCTGGCAGAAGTCTTGTTGCTGATATATTTAACAATCGGGAAACTATCGAGGGCTGGCACATTGCCCAGCCGTGTCGTTCCCAATTCGAAATCGATGTGCCCCGGCAATCCGATGCCAACGCCACAGATATTTTCGGAACCAACGGATTTCTGTAATCGCCCCGCCGTTGCAAGATAGCGATCGATGAGAGCTGAAGCCGACAACGCTGGATCGCTGGCCACCACGTCTTCAGCAAGCACCTGCCCGGCAGGTGTTACGATGCCGATCTTGGCCGAGCCGCCGCCGATATCAATGCCCAGAGCTGGTAGGGACAGTGACATGGGTGCCGCTCAAGAAATCTTGTGCCGCCGGACGGTCAAGGCAAAGCCGTCACCGCGATAGATTGCGCGGACATACTCCAGCACCTCGTCGTGCTCACTTGATGTCACGCGCCAGGCCATAACAACGGGAGCACCAACTTTGATTCCGAGATGCTTGGCAACAGCCTCGTCGGCTACACCTGGTTCAATAGCCGCATCGGCCCAAGCTGGTTCATAGCCCCACTGGCGCCGCATGGTTGCGTAAAGTGAACCAATTTCTACATCAGCCTTGTCGATGCCGGGATAGGCTTCAACATCCAGATAGGTTTCTTCGAAAGCCACGGGCCGCCCATCGACGCAGCGCACGCGCGTCAGACAGTGGTAACTTTTGTTTTTAGTTGGAACCTTCGCCAGGTGGCGCTTCATGTCGGCAGGCAAGGTCGCGACCTTCGCAAAGTCAATGAACCGCGAACTTGGCTTGGACCCGGCATTCTCCACTTCGGATGTGAAGCTGCCAAAACCCGTGACGCCCACTATATGTTGCGAGCGGGCATAGGACCCACGGCCCCTTTCGCGGTAGATCAATCCCTTCCGGTGAAGTTCGTCGAGGGCCTGGCGCACCGTGACCCGGGACACCTTGAATTCCGCGGCCAACTCATTTTCCGAAGGCAAGGCAGTCTTCACTCTTCCCAGCAAGTTCTGCTGCATGTCGCGTTCCAGGTGCTCGGCAACCTGGCGATACACTGGAAGCGGGCTGGCTCGCTGAATGAAGCGCCTTGCCTTGCCATCCTTCTGTGCCTGCACGCTGCATCTCCCCTTCATCCCGGTCTCATGTATACTTGTATTGACATGTTGTCAAGAGAGGCCACAACACTCGCATCGCCGCAGTCTGTCCAGCCGGCATTCTCGGGAAAAGAAAGCTTCTGACGAATGTTAAGCGGGGCTTCGCTGGGCCCAACCTGCTGGCAATGATTTTGTTCGAGAAGGCCGGCCAGCATCAATCTCGAAGACGGTATCTTCCATCATCTGGAGGGTGCGCCGTGGTCGCCGATTTCAAGGTTGAGTGTAAATCGTTCCCGGAAGGCACAAAACCGGCCAGGCCGATGCCCAGAGCCAATTCCTCGACTGGATCGAGACCCGCCACAGCCACCTCGTGACGAGCTTTATACCACAGCCCACCTCGCAGCGGGGGAACCGGAACCACCGGAGGAGGTGATATGCTAGATCGAGTCGCGGGGGTCAAGCTCACCAAACGCAGCATGGTGGCATCTGGGTGCCGGCTATTGGGGTAAGGGCTCACAAATCCATGTGTTGATTTTGGATTCCCCGCGTTGTCAAAGCAGAATCGCAGGCCTTCCCAAACTCAGCAGCACTTCAGAAATGGAATCCATTATTTGCGTATCCACTCGGGCAACCAAGTGCCATGAGCGGCAATCAGATCATCGACGAGATTCCATATCTGTTGCAAGTCAAGTTCGGCCGCCGTGTGTGGGTCCATCATTGCCGCATGATACACATGCTCACGCTTCTCGGTCATGAGTGCGCGGACAGTCAGTTCCTGAACGTTTATGCTGGTTCGGATCAGGGCCGTCAGTTGCGGCGGCAGTTCGCCAATAAACGTAGGTTGAATACCGCGGTCATCGACCAGGCACGGCACCTCCGCGGCACAGGCCTCCGGCAGTGATGTGATGCAGCCGCTGTTACGGAGGTTGCCGTAGATCACCGATGGCTCGCCGGTCCATACGGAGTTGACAATAGCAGACGCATATTCACGCGAGCGGCTGACTTCGATTGTTTCAGCCGTGCGATAGTGTCTCGTCTCATCTTTCCAGCGCTCCACCTGCTCGATGCAACGCTTCGGGTATTCATCGAGAGGGATGCCAAATTTCTCAATCAGATCGGGCCGTCCTTCCTTGATGAAGTAGGGCGTGTATTCGGCAAAGTGCTCGGAGCTCTCGGTCACAAAATATCCAAGGCGTTTCAGCATTTCGTAACGCACCTTGTTGGGGCAACGCGGGTTCCAAGCTGAAGGCTTGGGGAAGTGGCCCTCCTCATAGCCCCTGAGAAGCCGCGGATAGAGATCAACATAGCCGCCATCATCCTGTCTGTGTTCGAACTGCAGGAAGAAAGCCATGTGGTTGATGCCGGCCGCGCGATAGCGGATGTCTTGTACGGGAATGTCGAGATCGTGGGCCAGTTCCACCGCAGTGCCTTGCACCGAATGGCAGAGGCCCACCTGTCTGATCCGCGGATACTTTTCAGCGATTGCCCAGGTGTTTATGGCCATGGGATTCACATACTGCAGCAGATAGGCCTGTGGGCAGACCTCCAGCATGTCTTCGCAGATTTTCCAGAGATGCGGCACGGTACGAAGCCCACGCATGATGCCACCCGCACCCAACGTGTCGGCAATCGTCTGGCGGAGGCCATATTTCTTCGGGACTTCGAAGTCCGTCACGGTGCAGGGCTCGTATCCGCCGATCTGGAAAGCCACGATCACAAAGTCCGCGTTTTCCAGCGCCAGGCGCTGCTCAGTGTAGGTTTCGACCCGTGCCTTGACACCCAAAGTCCGGATCAGCTTGGCGGCGACAAGCTGCGATTCTGACAAGCGCTCCTGGTTGATGTCCATGAGGGCGATGGTGGCGCCGCTGATGGCGGGACGCTGAAGAATATCGCCCACGATATTTTTCATGAAAACTGTTGAACCTGCGCCGATGAATGCAATGCGGGGAGACGATGCCATGGCCGGATACCTGTGTTGGAGTCTTGATCGACGGGACAATCCGCAACGTGCGATCGAATTGCAATGATCTGACTCGGAAAATACTTCCGGATTTCTAAGATCAGCCTACTCTGGTGATGCGATGGTAGGTTTGGCGGAAGGCCGCCGGGCTCTTGTGGAAGCGCTGATCGAATGCGGTATAGAAGCTGGAGAGCGAACCATAACCACAATCGAAGGCAATTGAAGCCACGGGCAGGTCTGAGGCTATCAGCATGGATTGAGCCGTGTCGAGCCGGTGGCGCGTGATGGATTGTTTGATCGTCAGGCCAATGGCGCGCTTATAGAGGGTCATGGCATAGTTGGGATGCAGGTCCGCCATCTTGGCAACATCTTCGGCGGAAATATCTTCGAGCGCATGTTCCCCGATGAATCGGGCCATTATTTCCACCTTCAAGGCGCGATCGTGATCGTGGCCAAGGTGAGCAGTCTGAGGTGCCATCGGCGATACGCCGCGCAAGTCATGCCAACCCGCTCGATCCAGGCGGCGAACGCGGGCCGTCAACTCGTCCTTGACGATCTGCTCCAGTTGCGAGTCGCCTTGCAACAGGTCCTCGCGCCAGCGCAGGAACATGTCCGTGTCATAATGCTTGATGTCCAGGGCCTCGATCACGGCCCCGCGGAAAATCGCGGCTCGCAGCTCGCTCAACGTCGGAAGTTCAAGAAAAACGCCCATCGGAATATAGAGCACGACAAACGCCGTATCGTCGTCGCATTCGGTCACCTGGTGCGGAATCATGCCCCAGAACAACGCGAGCCGGCCAGCCGAGAGCGTCAGCACGCGGCCATCGAACCAATAGGTCATGCTGCCGCTGAGCACGAAATTCAGCTCGACCTGGCTGTGCATGTGCGGCCCCGGCATGGGTTGCACTGTCAGCGTATTGCCGGCGCAGAAGCGGTGATCGCCGAAAATCACAACCGGATAGCCACGATCCATCTCCGGATGGGCGCGGACGCTCTCATCCTTGTAGGCGGGAGAACGGGTGGTCACTTTTGCCATTAGCCTTAGGAATCCGGAAATTGGCTGCAGGTTTGCGGTAGAGGTTTATCGAAAAGCAAGCAAAGATCAAGTTTATATGTGAGCAAAAAAATCGCCACGTGCTGATCGACCGTCGCCATGGTGGCGGCAATCCTGGGAGGAAAATACATGACGTTACTGAAAAACCTGTTCAGCTTTGGCTTTGCCATTGCACTTGCCTCGACAACGGCCCTGGCCGGGGAATTGGTTCTCAATTCCGACCAAACCGATCCCGCGCCCAAGAAGGCCATGGAGGAACTGATCGCGGACTTTGAAGCCGCGAACCCCGACATCAAGGTGAAGTGGAACAACTTCGACCACGAAGGCTACAAATCCGCCATCCGCAACTTCCTGACCGCCGATGCGCCGGACGTCGCGGCGTGGTATGCTGGAAACCGCATGGCGCCCTTCGTCAAGGCGGGCCTCTTCGAAGCGGTTGACGATGTATGGGAAGCCAACGGCTTCAATGACCAGCTGAAGTCGGCCGCCGCCTCGATGATCATCGATGGCAAGAAGTGGGGCGTGCCCTACACCTATTACCAGTGGGGCATCTACTACAACAAGGAAGCCTACAAGAAGGCTGGCGCGGTTGAGCCGAAAAACTGGGCGGAATTCGTCGCCAATTGCGAGAAGTTCAAAGCCGCCGGCATCGATTGCCTGACCACCGGCACAAAGGCCCTGTGGCCTGGCGCCGGAATTTTCGATTACATCAACATGCGCACCAACGGGTATGAATTCCATATGGATCTCACGGCCGGCCGCGTGAAGTGGACCGATCCGAAAGTGAAGGCGGCATTCGCCGAATGGGCGAAGGTTGTCCCCTACATGTCGGCCAACGCGGCAGCCATCGACTGGCAGGATGCGGCAGCCCTCCTCTCACAGGGTAAGGCAGCTAACTATGTCATGGGCAACTTCGCCGTTGCCACCTTCAAGGAAGGCGGTATGACCAACGACACGCTCGGTTTCATGGTTTTCCCGGAGATCACACCTGGTATCCCGCGGGCGGAAGAGGCACCGACTGACACTTTCCACATTCCGTCAGGCGCCAAGAACAAGGACGACGCCAAGAAGTTTCTGGCCTATGTCGGTTCCGCCGAAGCGCAGACCAAGATGAACGCCACCCTCGGCCAGCTGCCTGTCAACAACAAGGCAACGGTGGGTGATGATCCGTTCATCAAGGCTGGTTTTGAAGAACTATCCTCGGCTTATGCTCTGGCTCAGTTCTTTGATCGTGATGCGCCCGCCGACATGGCAAAGGCAGGCATGGAAGGCTTCCAGGAGTTCATGGCAAAGCCCGAAAACATCGACGCGATCCTTGAACGGCTGCAAAAGGCCGCCAACAAGGCCTACAAATAGAACCTCCCGGGGCGCGCTTTTCATGTGATGAAGCCGTCGTCACAGACAAGGGCGCGCCCCTCCCTCTTACCCGGCCGGGCCTTCGTTGATGCCTGTTGGGGGCAAGCCCGGCATCTTGAGGTATCGGTTCCGAAGCCATTCCAATCCTTGGAGGTCTGCGATGTCGGAAACCGCCGAAGCCGGATTCTGGAGACGCAACCAGCTCAAGCTGGCGCCATGGCTGTTCCTCGCGCCGGGGATGCTCATATTTCTCGTCTATGTGATCATCCCGATCTTTCAATCGATGTGGATCAGTCTTTATGATTGGGACGGTCTTGGGCCAAAGACCTGGGTTGGCCTCGACAACTATGTCAACCTGCTGGATGACGACTCATTCTACACCTCGCTCAAGAATAACATCATCTGGCTGGTCTTGTACTTGCTGGCCATACCGGCGGGGCTTGCGGTTGCGCTGTTCCTCAACCAAACGGTGGCCGGCATACGGCTCTACAAATCGCTGTTTTTCTTCCCCTTTGTCATCAGCCAGGTTGTCGTCGGCCTGATCTTCTCGTGGTTCTACGCACCCGATTTCGGTCTGCTGCCCAAGATCATTGGCTTCTTCACCGGTTCTAACGTCGCCGTGCTCGCCGATGAGCGCTTTGCCACCTATGGAATCATCGCCGCGGGGCTGTGGCCGCAGATCGCCTATTGCATGATCCTCTATCTGACAGGCCTCAACAACATCAATCCCGAGCAGGTCGAAGCGGCGCGCATGGATAATGCCAAGGGTTGGTCGATGCTGTGGCACATCATCATTCCGCAACTCAGACCCGCCACCTTCATCGCCATGGTGGTCACCGTAATCGGCGCCCTGCGTTCCTTCGATCTCGTCTCGATCATGACGGTAGGCGGGCCTTATGGTTCCACCCGCGTGCTGTCCTATTTCATGTATGAGCAGGCCTTGTCGGAATATGGCGTGGCCATGGGTTATGGCGCGGCCATTGCCGTTGTCCTTTTCGCCGTCATGCTGATCTTCATCACCATCTTTATCGTGCGGATGCTGCAGCAGGAAAGGAACAGCTGATGTTCCCGACACCAATCGCCAGAACCGCGCCATGGGTGCAGCACAGTTACAAGGTGCTGTTGCCACTCGCGCTGTTGCTCTGGCTACTGCCACTCATCGGCATCGCCGTGACGTCGATACGGCCCTCGTCAGACCTTGCCTCTGGCAACTACTTCGGCTGGCCGTCGGGTTTCGACTTCGTGAAAAACTATTCATCAGTGTTCGAAAACAGCAATATCGGCTGGTACATCCTGAA
>JANPCA010000203.1:0-4942 GCA_031430715.1 Hyphomicrobiales bacterium
CCGCGTGGCGGTCATGTATCTTGGACGGATCGTGGAGCAGGGGCCTGCCGGGACCGTACTGGGTCAGCCGCTGCATCCCTATACGCAGGCGCTTATCTCGGCCATTCCGGGCATGGACGCGGGCCAACGCATCGTGCTTGCCGGTGATCCGCCCAACCCCGAGAACGTGCCCCCGGGCTGCGCTTTCCATCCGCGCTGCGGCCAAGCCTTTGGCCCTTGCGCAACGCGGATGCCTGTCCTCGAAGGCGCGGGAGAACACCAGGCGGCCTGCCATTTGGTCACGGCGGAATGGGCCGAAGCTCAGGCCGATTCGCGCAAAATCGCCAGGTAGTCGTCCGGCGTTGGAGTGCGCGGATTGGTGGCGTGGCAATGGTCCTTCATGGCTTCGGGCGCGACGTGGCGCATCATGTCTTCGGTGACACCCATGGCGGCGAGGCCCGATGGCATGCCGATGCGCTGGTTGAGGGTGGCAATCGCTTCATCGGGTGGCACCCCGAAAAATGTGGCGAGCCTGTCCCACTTGCCGCCGATCGCCTGGCGGTTGAAGCGCAGCACGGCGGGCGTGAGGACGGCGTTCAAGGTGCCGTGGTGCAGGTTGAGCTGGCGGATGGCGCCCAAGGGATGGGTGAGGGCATGGACGGCGCCGAGGCCCTTTTGGAAGGCCATCGCGCCTTCCAGCGCGCAGACCATCATATCGTTGCGCGCGGCTTTGTCCCGGCCATCGCGCACCGCTGCCTCGATGGCCCGCCAACCTCGGGCGAGACCATCAAGTGCTATCGCCTCGGCGGGGGGATTGAAGGCGGGGGCCATGAAGGTTTCGAGGCAGTGCGAGATGGCGTCCATTCCGGTTGCCGCCGTCAGGCCGGGCGGCAGGCCATAGGTGAGTTCGGGATCGCAGAGCGCCATCGAGGGCAGCATGTGCGGCGAAATGATGCCGAGCTTGCGGCCGTCCGCCGTGATGATCACCGCGGCGCGGCCGACTTCGGAGCCGGTGCCGGAGGTGGTCGGAATGGCGATCATCGGGCAGATGCGGCCGTGGATGCGCGCCAAGCCGCCGGCCACCAGCGTGTATTGGGCGAGCGGCCCTTCGTGCCCGGTGAGGAGGCGCACGGCTTTCGCGAGATCGAGAGACGAGCCGCCGCCCAGGCCGACGACGCCGTCGCAGCCGTTACTTTTGTAGAGATCATGGGCCGCCAGCACGGCATCCTCAGTGGGATTGGCCGGGGTGGCGTCGAAGACGATGGGTTGGGCCGCCAGGAGAGCTGCGACCCTTGCCACCAGTCCGCTGGCCGCAAGCCCCTTGTCGGTGGCGATCAGCGGACGCTTGATGCCCAGCGTGCCCAGGAATTCCGGCAGCCGGGCGATCTGGCCTTCTCCGAACTCGACGCGGGTGAGATAGTTGATGGTGCTCATGGACAGTTGTCTTTCTGCTTGTCATGTCGAGCGATGTATGAGTTGGTAAACACACAAGGGGCATGGCCTGTCAATCCGGTCTTGTTGATCGGGGATGACCAGGAAAGGAAGGCGGAATGGACGGTTTGCGCAAGGCCTATGACGCGGTGATTATCGGAGCGGGCGTCGGCGGAGGTGCCATGGCCAACAAGCTCGCGGAGGCGGGTGCACGCGTGCTGGTGATCGAACGCGGCACCAGGCTGCCGTGCGAGGCTGGCAACTGGAGCGTCAAGGCGGTCTTTCACGAGAAGCGCTATGCCACAAGGGAAACCTGGCGCGACCGCAACGGTCAGGAATTCAATCCTTCAACTTACTACTATGTCGGCGGCAACTCGAAATTCTTCGGCGCCGCCACCTTGCGCTTCCGGGCCGAGGATTTCGAAGGCCTCGCGCACGAGGGCGGAAAGGCTCACGCATGGCCCATCCGCTATGCCGATCTCGCCCCATACTACGATGTGGCGGAACGGCTGATGGGGACGCATGGCACGGCGGGCATGGACCCCTGCGAGCCGCCGCGCTCCGGCCCCATGCCCTATGCGGCCATCGGACATGAGCCGGAGATCGCCGCCTTCGACAGGCGCCTGCGCGAGAGGGGACTGAAGCCCTTTCCGCTGCCGGTGGCCATCGATCTCCATCCCGGCGGGAAATGCATCCGCTGCCGCACCTGCGACGGCTTCGCCTGCAAGCTCGGCGCAAAGAACGACGCCGAGGTGCGGTTGATCGACCCGGCATTGGCGACAGGCAATGTCGACATGATCCTTGAAACCTATGTGCACCGGCTGATGACCGACGCGGCCGGCCGCAGAATCATCGGCGCCGAGGTCGAGCAGAAGGGCCAAAGGATTGTTATCAACGGCGAGTTCTTTATTTCGAGCGCCGGGGCGATCAATTCGGCGGCCTTGCTCTTGCGCTCGGCTAATGACCATCACCCCAAGGGCATCGGCAACACCAGTTCCGATCAATTGGGCCGCAACTACATGGCCCATAACAACACGGCCATGATGGCCGTGAACCCCTTCAAGAAGAACAAGGTGGTCTTCCAGAAATCCCTGTGCATCAATGATTTCTACTTGAAGAACAGCGTCAAGCCCTATCCGCTCGGCAATGTGCAGGGACTGGGCAAGCTGCAGGGCGGCATGCTGACCGCCAATATGAAGGCGGTTCCCGAATGGCTCATGAGCTGGTTCGCCGAGCGGAGCGTCGACTGGTGGATCATGTCGGAGGATTTGCCGGACCCCGAAAACCGCGTCAGCGTAGATGGCGATGGCAAGATCAGATTGGCTTATACGCCGAACAACTTGAAGTCCCATGGCGAACTGGTAAAGCACTGGACCAAATTGATGCGGTCCATGGGCTATCCCATCATCATCACCCAGAAGATGGACATCAAGGTGGCGATGCACCAGTGCGGCACGGCGCGTTTTGGAACCGATCCCGCAACCTCGGTGCTCGATCCCTTCTGCAGGGTGTGGGACGTGGACAATCTCTATGTGGTCGATGCCTCCTTCCTGCCGTCGTCGACGGCGGTGAACCCGTCGCTCACCATCGTGGCGCAGGCGGTGCGCACGGCGGAACACCTGATCCGCGACGTCTTCAAGGGCGGTTCCCGGACGGCGCTATAGGCGGTCGGCGGAGGCCGTGGCGACGGTGCGGCCGCTATCGGGGTCCACGGCATCGAGGCGCACGCGGTAGCCCCAGAGCTGGCGGACCTGCTCCAGCACCTCGCTCCGCTCCTTAGCGCTCAGCGATACGCCATCGCGGAGCGTGTGGCGCAGCACCAGTTCGCGGTCGCCCCGCAGGTCGACGTCGACAATCTGGATGTCGGGGTCCTGACGCGCGGTATCATAGCTGTCGGCCAATATGGTGCGCACCCTGCGGTAGCCGTCCTCGTCGTGGATGGCCTTCACATCGATCTTCGCCGCCGCGGATTTGTCGGAGAGCGCGAAGAGCTTGAAGTCGCGCATGACGCGCGGACTCAAGTATTGCCGGATGAAGGATTCGTCGCGGTAGTTGGCCCAGATGTCTTTCAAGGTGCAGCGCCAATCCCTGCTGCCGGCGATATCGGGGAACCAGTCGCGGTCTTCTGCCGTGGGGTCCTCACAGATGCGCCTGATATCCCGCATCATGGCGAAGCCCAGCGCGTAAGGGTTGATGCCGCTGTAACGCTTGTCGTCAAAGCCCGGCTGGAACACCACGTTGGAATGGCTGTGGAGGATTTCGAGCAGGGCGCCCTCGGTGATCAGCCCGTCATCATAGAGACGGTTGGTGATATAGTGGTGCACGAAGGTGGCGCAGCCTTCGTTCATGACTTTGGTCTGCCGCTGCGGATAGAAATATTGCGCGACGTTGCGCACGATGCGCAGGATTTCGCGTTGCCAGGGTTGCAGCACCGGGCTGTTCTTTTCGATGAAGTAGAGAATATTTTCCTCCGGAAGCCGCAGGCGCTTCTTGCGTTCCTCGATCTCGACTTCGGCGGCGGAAGGCCCCTGGCCCGCCTTCGCCACGGGAAGCGTGCGCCACAGGTCATTGTAGGACTGTTCGTCGTGATTGCGGCGCTCGCCGCGGCGGCGTTCTTCTCCCATCAGGTTCAGCTTCGCCGGGCGCCGCGAGCGGAACACGCTCTGGTCCATCAGCGCGTGCGCCGCATCGAGCAGGGTTTCGACGGCGGCAAATCCGTGGCGCTCCTCGCATTCGGCGACATAGCCCTTGGCGAATTCGAGATAGCCCAGGATGGCGTTGGCGTCAGTCCAGTCCTTGAACAAGTAATTGTTCTTGAAAAAATGATTGTGGCCGAAGGCGGCATGGGCCAGAACCAGGGCCTGCATCGGCATGGTGTTCTCTTCCATGTAGAAGCTGATGCAGGGATTGGAATTGATGACGATCTCGTAAGCGAGACCCTGATAGCCCTTGCGGTACAGCGCTTCGTCGCGGGCGAAGCGCTTGCCGAAGGACCAGTGCGGATACATCAACGGCATGCCGACGGAAGAATAGGCGTCGAGCATCTGCTCGGACGAAATGATCTCGATCTGGTTGGGATAGACGCTGAGCCCCAAGTCCTTCAGCGCAATCTCCTCGATTGCCTCATAGCTGCGCTGGACGGTGGCGAAATCCCATTCAGAACAGTCGAAGAGAAGCTTTTGCTTGGCTTGCTGGTTGCGGCTCGCGGCCGATGATTTGCTGCTCATCCGGATTCTTTTCCCTGCGCTTGCCTGGTGAAAAGCTGCCGGAACACAGGCCAGATATCGGCGCGCCTGGCCACATGTTTCATGGCGAAATTCGGATGCTTTCCCGCGACGGTGGCATAGCCGCGCCACAGGTCCTTGCCGCCATAGGCAGCCAAGTTCTGTTCGAACTCGCGGTCGGAAAGAATCTCGACATAAGCAAAATACTGGCAGACGGGGAGAATGGCGTTCTGTAGCAGTTCGGCGCAGTAGCCGGTGTCGTTGTGGATGTTGTCGCCGTCCGAGGCCTGGGCGGCATAGATGTTCCA
>JANPCA010000204.1:0-13811 GCA_031430715.1 Hyphomicrobiales bacterium
CGAGGAAGCAGGAGCCGCCGCCCGCCAGACCATCAACGGCTGGAACGCTCCCAATCTCCGCTGTCTTGGAAGTCTCAGTCCCGGCTTCGGCGGCATTGAGGAGATGAGTGCTGAAAGCGTCATCGCGGCGATCAATCAGGCCGCCCCCGACTTCCTGATCGTGGCGCTCGGTGCCGAAAAGGGTCAGGCCTGGATCATGCGCAACCGCCCACGGCTGGAGGCCCCGGTGGTCAGCCATCTGGGAGCCACCATCAATTTCCTGGCGGGCAGCGTCAAGCGTGCGCCGCGCCGCGTTCAGGCCTTGGGGTTCGAGTGGCTGTGGCGCATCAAGGAGGAACGGCATCTCGCCGCCCGCTACTGGCGGGATGGCATTTTCCTTGGCGGGCTGCTGCTGACCCGGGCGCTGCCGCTTGGCGCCTGGCTGTTGTGGAATCGCCGGCGCTGGCCGGACCGGCCACTCGGCATCGCCGTCGACAAACTCGACCAGACGCACACCAGGGTGACCCTGACAGGCACGGCGGCGGTGGCCAATGCGGACGCCTTGACAGCGGCACTCTCTAGAGCATTGTCCATGGCACCGCACGTAACGGTCGACCTGGGCGGCTTGCTGTGGGCCGATCTTCACGCCATGGCGAGCCTCCAGGATGCGAGCCTGGCCGCCCGCCGCCAGGGAGCCAGGATCGATTTCACCAATGCCTCATCCAACCTCCGCAAAGGCCTGTCTCTAAACGGCCTTGATGGTATATTAGAGGTCTGACAGGTCATGTGTACGCCGCTTGGCCACGCTAGAGCGCATGCCGTTCATATGAATTCCGCCATGCATGACTGGCCGGCATTGAAAACTTGCAACGGCAATGGAGACTGTTACGCGTGGCCTCCTCAGCGTATTTTCAGCTTGGTTAGGGTTTAAGCGATGCTGAAGCCGAACGACGATCACTTTCTCAAACTGTCACGCAACGCGCTGCCGCCCCTGTCGTCGACCATTGCCGTAACGCTTCTCCTGATCAGCGATACCCTGGCCATTCTGGGCACGGCCTATATCACCTATGATCTCATCGTCGTCTATTCCCTGGTCGGCAACATCTATCTCTTCGCCGTTGTCTTTGTCTGGCTCGTGGCGCTGTCGCTTCTCAATTTCACCGGCCTCTATCAATTCAACGTCGCCCTGCAGCCGCTGCGCCGCATGAGTTACATCGTGGCCGCCGTGGCGGTTGCCTATCTCTTCCTGCTCGCTGCCGCTTTCTCGCTCAAGGTGACGGAGAGCTTCTCGCGCATTTGGGTGGCCAGTTTCATCCTGAGCGCGCTCGTCGCCTTGACCGCTTTCCGGCTGACCCTTGCCGCGGTTCTACGGCGTCTGCTCAGCGACAAGAACCTCAAGCGCAATCTTGCGGTGATCGGCGACAGCGAACAGGCCCGGCGCCTGACCGCCTTGATGAAGGAACTGGCCAATTGCCCGGTGCGCATCTGCGGTACCTTCACGGACATCCCCGGCGGCCATCACGCAGCGGATGAAATGCCCGGTCTCGACACCGCCATCGAACTGGCGCGGCAAGGGCATATCGACGACGTGGCGATCGCGCTCCCCTGGTCCCAGGAAGACCGCATCATGGGATTGATCGAGCGCATGCGCGAGCTGCCGGTCAATGTCTACCTGGTCAGCGATCTGATCGGCTTCCGCGCCCAGTTCAACCCGGCGCCGAGCCATTTCGGCTCGCTGCCGATCGTCGAGGTAGTGGGAAAGCCCCTGTCGGGCTGGGATTCCGTCATCAAGGCGGCCGAGGATTATATTCTTGGAATGCTGGTTCTCATTGTTGTCGCGCCGGTCCTTGCCATCATCGCCTTGGCGGTGCGCCTCGGCAGCCCTGGACCGGTGATCTACCGGCAGCCGCGGCTGGGCTTCAACAACCAGATATTCACCGTGTACAAGTTCCGCACCATGTATCACGAGGCCCAGCCCGTAGGCCCAACCCTGCAGGCCACCGAGGGCGACCCAAGGGTCACGCGCCTGGGCCGCTTGCTGCGCCGCTGGAGCCTCGATGAACTTCCGCAGATCTTCAACGTCCTCAACGGCACCATGTCACTGGTGGGGCCAAGGCCCCATGCGCTTGACCACAACGAGGAATTCGCCCGGCGCATGAAGGGTTATTTCGGCCGCCACCGGGTGAAACCCGGAATTACCGGTCTGGCCCAGGTCAAGGGTTTCCGCGGGCCGACCGATAGCGACGAAAAGCTCGAGGGCAGGATCAGGAACGATATTTATTACGCCGAAAACTGGTCACCCTCCCTCGACATGCAGATCCTTCTCCAGACGGCCGTCGTCTGCGTTTTCGGCAAGAACGCCTATTGAACCGGCATCAACTGCCATTGCCTGTCAGCGCTGGAATGGTACTTATTACGAATGCCGATCCTCGAACGCGATCCCTGGCGCTTCCAGTTCTTTGAGCACGTCACATGCCCCGAAACCGTCGTCATCCCGGCCGATGACCCCGATTGCTGGTTGCTCTACCCGGAACACCGCTGGATCTATGACAAGCTGAAGGTGGCCGCCTCGCAAGGCCTGGCCTGCGGCCCCCATGGCGTCAAGCCGGAAAGCTTTCCGGTGTTCTCGAAGCCGATGGTCAACCTCAAGGGCATGGGCATCGGCAGCCTGGCGATCGCCAGCCCTGCTCAATTGGATGGGGCCTATCAGCCGGGCCACATGTGGATGGAGTTTCTCGAGGGCCCCCATGTGTCAACCGATTGCGCCCTGCTCGACGGTGACATCGTCTGGTTCCGCCATGCCACCGGCGAAGTCTGGGACGGTGGCATGTTCAAATACTGGACTATTCATGGCGGTCCCATCCTGGACCTCGATATCTATCTTGCGGACTGGGTAAGGGCCAACATGGTCCGTTACTCTGGCATGATGAATTTCGAAACCATCGGTGGGCGCATCATCGAGGCGCATTTACGCTTCGCCGACCAATGGTGCGATCTCTATGGCGAGGGCTGGACCGAAGCCCTCGTCCAACTCTATGCCGGAAAGCGCTGGGACTTTGCCGATCTGGACCGTAGGGATGGCTACTCCATTCCGCTTTTTGCCCGTCACGGACGGCAATTCCGCCATCCCTCGGCTGTGGCACAGGCGGAGGTCAGGAGATTGCCGCATGTGAAGAGCCTGCAGATCACCTTCTTCGAGGACAAGGCGCCGGACCTTCACCCCATGCCGCCCGGCGGCTTCCGGCTGGGCATTGTCAACGCCACCGATCTCGCCGCCGGCATGGCCGCGAGGCGGGTATTGGCGAAGTCTTTTCCGCGGGACGCCATCCTGCACCAGGACGCCGGAACCTCCGGGTGAGCCGGGCACTCAGCCTTCGCGCCTGCCGTTCTCCGGCACGTGGAAGCGGTGCAGCACCCGGTGAAACAGCGGCGCCAGGATGAGACCCGCGACGCCGAAGATCAGTAGCCCGGAAGCGATGGCATACAGCCCCGCGAAGAGTTTCCCGGCGGTGGTGGCCAGCGCCGTCACCGGCCCCATGCCCGACAGGATCATCGCCGCGTTGAGAAAGGCATCGACGGCGCTCATGCCTTCAAAACCCATGTAGCCGGCCATGCCAGCCATCTCCCAGAGGCCGATGACCGCAACCGCCCAGAATGCATTGCGGCCCAGCCTGCTGCTGAACCGTTCCGGACTGGCCAGCGGCTGGTGGCGCTGTTCGAACTCAAAGAGATGGCGCATCACGTCCTCCGGCCAATATCGCACGGACCTACATTGATCCCGCGCAAAGTGCTAGCCTCTCAAGACTGCTTACTGGATCGGACAACAGGGAGAATATTCATGAAGCGCCTTATCCGCCATGCCCGCGTTCTCGTCATCGACGGCGGCAGGGCCCTGGTCTACCGTAACGAGGGCGGCGGCGACGCACCCGACCTCAGGCTGGTGCGCAGCGCGTCCCAGGACAATCCCCCCACCCACGAGCAGGGCCGCGGGCCCCCGCCGCGCACCAACGACAGCATGGGCCGCCGCTCGGCGCTGGAACAGACCGACCTGCACCAGATCGCCGAAGACCGCTTCGTCGCCGGCATCGCCACGGAGATGGAGCGCGACCTGGAGGCGGGCGCGTTCGAAGCCCTGGTGGTGGTTGCCCCGCCCGAAGCGCTCGGCGTCTATCGCAAGGCCGTGTCTGCGAAAGTCGCCGGGGTAACGCTTGCCGAGATCGCCAAGGACCTGACCAAGCACGAGCCCTCCGCCATCGCGGCGATCGTCACCAAGGCGCTTGAAGCGGACTAAGGCCCGGGCTATGCGCCGCTGATGGCCGAAATCCACGATCTTTTCGTCACCCGCATCTACCGCGCCGAGGACGTGGCGCCGCCGCAGCTCAATGGCGGGCTGGAACAGGCCGCCCTGACCCTGGCGGCGGAAGACCGGGCCGGCCAGCGCTGGTGCGCGGCCCATGGCTATCCAGGCTACACCTCCTATGGCTCCTTCGACGACTTGGCCCGACGCCATGCCGATTTCGCCAGGCTGGCGAAACTGATCGACAAACACGCCCTGGCCTTCGCCAGGGACTTGCACTGGGAGATGCGCGGCACGAAGCCGGTCTGCGACTCGCTTTGGGTGAATGTCATGCCGGAAGGCGGCTCCCATACCTCGCACATCCACCGCAATGCGGTGATCAGCGGCACCTATTACGTGGCGGTGCCCGAGGGTGCGGGCCCCATCGTCTACGAGGATCCACGCCTCGCCATGCTGATGGCCGCCCCGCCGCGCAAGGCCTCCGCCCCTCGCGAATTGCAAACCCAGGTGAGCGAGACGCCGAAACCGGGCACGCTGCTGCTCTGGGAAAGCTGGCTGCGCCATGAGGTACCGCTCAACCGCGCGGCGGGTAGCCGCATCAGCGTCAGCTTCAACTATTGCCTGGGGTGACGGCGCTCAAGGCTGGAACATGCGCTCGCCTAGCTGTTCCACCAGTTGCTTGCCCTTGATGATGGCGTGGTCGCTTGCCGACTCCTCATCGCTGAACCGGTCGGCGCGGATGAACCGGTGTTCCTTGACCGTGCCATCGATGGTCTTCGAGACAATGCCGCAGGTCTGCCACTGGCCCTGCTCCTTGTAGGGCGTGGCCTTGACCACATAGCCTTCATGCTCGATCTGGCGCTTGGCCTTGGCGGCGGGGGCCTCCTCGGTCTCGGATGAACCGCCGCCGAACAGCTTTTTCAAGAATGACATGACACGCCTCCGCAACCATTGCCGTTTCGGATTTCGGCCTAGCGCCTGGCGGGAGCCCGCGCAACATCACGTTTTGTTGATGCGGTGCCGTCCGGCATCCATTTCTTCAATCGATGCGCTAAACTGGGGAGGAATTCAACAGGGAGAAAATCATGTTCGAAGCCAAACCTGTTTCCTTTGCGTTCGACCGCCGCAAGTTCCTGGGCGCGGCCGCGGGCTTCATCGCCGTTGGCCTCCTGCCGAAAAGTGTCATGGCGCTCGCCGGTCCCTACAGTTTCAAACAGGGGACTTTCGATGTCACCGTGGTCAGCGACGGCCATCTTGTCCTGCCAATCGGCGTTTTCGCGCCCGATGCACCACCGGAAGCGCTGAAAGCCCTGTTCACCGCGGCCGGTGTCACCGGCAACGAGGTGCAGGGACCAGCCAACGTGACCCTCATCAAGTCGGGCGCCGACCTCATCATGTTCGATAACGGTTCAGGCACGGAGTTCCAGCCGACGGCCGGCAAGCTCATTGAAAATCTGAAGCTCGCCGGGATCGATCCGGCTTCGATCACCAAGGTTGTCTTCACCCATGCCCATCCCGACCACATCTGGGCTACAGTGGGTGCGGGGAGCGTGCTGAATTTCCCCAACGCCGCGTATTATTGCGCCGCCGCCGAATGGGATTTCTGGATGGGCAAGGACATTCTCACCCAGATGCCCAAGGAGATGCACCCCTTCGTGCTCGGCGCCCAGAAGCATCTCAATGGCGCCAAGGATCGCGTCACGATGGTGAAGCCGGGAGACGACATCGTCTCCGGCATCCGCGTGCTCGATACATTCGGCCACACACCGGGGCATGTTTCCTTCGAAGTGGCGGGCGACGGCGGCCTTATCATCGTCGGTGATGCGATCGGCTTGCCCTTCATCTACTTCCCCCACCCGGAGTGGAGCTTTGCCTTCGACGCGATCCACGATCTCGCCGTCGCCAACCGCAAGAAGCTGCTGGATCGCGCCGCGACCGATAAGATCAAGATGTTGGGCTACCACTGGCCCTACCCCGGCATCGGCCATGCCGAGAAGAAGGACGGGGCTTATCAGTATGTGGCGATGATGTAAGTCGGCGGAGGCCTCATCTGACTTAGAACCTGGCCTTGA
The DNA here is from genome assembly GCA_031430715.1 of Hyphomicrobiales bacterium. GTDB lineage: Bacteria > Pseudomonadota > Alphaproteobacteria > Rhizobiales > Aestuariivirgaceae > Aestuariivirga. The sequence goes on from JANPCA010000204.1 coordinate 6,349, forward strand.
GCTCAGCCGGTTAATCCGGCTGGGCGCCTATATGGGTCGTGTCCCGCAGCGTGGGTAACTTTTCTGCTCCCACCATGCGCATTGGTATGAGCCAAGCTTGTCAGGCTGCCGCGCGCTGTGCTTCGCGCAAAACCGTCATCTGGATAAACACCGAGTCCGGGGCAATGCCTGGATGATTATCAGGCAGCAGGTCGAGAGCCATTGCGGTGATCTTGGCTAGAAGTTCATCCAGCGTCGGCGCGGACGCTGATGCCGGGATATCGTCGCAGTGACCGCACCAAACAGCAGCGTCTTCATCCCAAGCTGCTGAGACAGTGAATATGGTTGGTTTTCCCATTTATCGATCACCTATATCGCTTGGAAGAAGTCCGGATCGACGGCAATCTGCTCTACCAATTGGACGCTGACGCCCAAGCGCCTCTCTCTGAGCAACTGACATAGTGTCTCTCCGTCTACCAGGTCGATGGTCGGCGCACCATCCCGCGTTGCTTCACAGCGCGCATCGGCCGTGAATGTCCCGGTGGTGATGATCAGGCCCTTGTCCGCCCGTCCGACCATGGCTCCTCGGAAGTCCCGCACGACGGGTGCACCCACCGAACCCTTCCACTTCTTACACTGAAACAGAACTTGGAATGACACGAGGTTCATTCGCAATACGCCAATCCCGTCTATGCCGCCATCGGAGGGCCTGCCAGTCACCTCAACTTTCGTGAATCCCGATTCTCTGAGCAGCCGTTGAGCCAATCTCTCAAAACCCGCTGAGGGTAAGGCTCCGATTGTCTTCAACAATCGTTCGACCCAGTTCTCTTCTTCAAGCTCTTCAGCATCCAGGCCGTCATTGACGGAATCGCTCCGCACCCGCTGAAGTTTCTTCTTATCGCGCAATTGAGCTCTCACCCTCGTGAACACCTCACGCGCGTCCTTTTCGGTCATCTTGTCGCCCACTTCGGTGAGGGACCAGACTCCGCGTTCGCTGTTCTGCAGTGCGTTGGTCTTTTTCAAGTAAGACCGCACCCATGCCAATTTATATTGAAATTCAGTGCTCCCAGAGTCTCCATGGGGTGCCGCCAGGGCTTCATCGGAGAGCTTCATCAGGCTCGCGACACCGTCCTCAATTTCCTCGATCGTTGCGGAACCGCCTTTCGACCGAATGGTCGCAAGTGTTGGAAAAACATACTCAGGGTAAGCAGGGAGCCTTCCAAGTAAATGCGGATTTGCGGTCAAAGCAGGGGTACTTTCAATTGTTCACAATTCTCCGCAACTTCGAGTCGCAGCCTGGATGCAACAGCATCTTGCGCGCCTTGGCTTCGACTTGCTTTGTGCCGCTCGCGCATCATTCTGCCGCCTGCGTGCCCGATTTCACGGCTCCACCTTTTTCCATTTCCATGCGCAGCCAATCGGGGCACATGTCGTAACCATTGGGCCAAGTCAGCGCACCATATTCGAGGAATACGCGAGAAAAATAGCCGGAATCGCGCAGGGGTTCGGACATCGGTCCGCCGTCGCCGACCAGTGTGGCAAAATCATGGATGCCAGAATAGCCGTCCCGGAAAGTCACCCGCAGAACATGCGGTGTCACGACTTTCACCGCACTGACCTTATTCAGCATCAAGACCTCCTATCGGCTTGAGAGCTTGGCCAGTCCGGGCCAGGTTCCAATCATCCTTGAGAGCGTCACGCCTCATGCCAGTCCACTCTCGCACGAGCTTTTCCGCGGTTTTCGGCAGCCAGCCATCGATGAGATCGCCGGTTTCAATCAAGAATTTGGCCTCATGCTCTGCATAGAAGGCGTGGAAATGAGGCGGCAGATGATCGTTTAGATACATCCTTATCGCGATGCCGTAAAACAAAGAAATCGTCGGCATTGCACATCGCCCTAGTTGTCGAGGAAGCTCCTGAGCTTCCTTGACCTGCTCGGATGCTTCAGTTTCCTCAGCGCCTTCGCTTCGATCTGCCGGATGCGTTCGCGCGTTACCGAGAACTGCTGGCCGACTTCCTCCAGCGTGTGGTCGGTGTTCATGCCGATGCCGAAGCGCATGCGTAAGACCCGTTCCTCGCGCGGTGTCAAGCTCGCCAGCACCCGCGTCGTGGTTTCGCGTAAGTTGGCCTGGATGGCGGCGTCGATGGGCAGGATGGCGTTCTTGTCCACGATGAAATCGCCCAGGTGCGAATCCTCCTCGTCACCCACCGGCGTTTCGAGCGAAATCGGCTCCTTGGCGATCTTCATCACCTTGCGGACTTTCTCCAAAGGCATGGAGAGTTTTTCGGCGAGTTCTTCCGGCGTCGGCTCGCGGCCGATCTCGTGCATCATCTGCCTCGAGGTGCGCACGATCTTGTTGATCGTCTCGATCATATGCACCGGGATGCGGATGGTGCGCGCCTGATCGGCGATCGAGCGGGTGATCGCCTGCCTGATCCACCAGGTGGCGTAAGTCGAGAATTTATAGCCGCGGCGGTATTCGAACTTGTCGACCGCCTTCATCAGCCCGATGTTGCCTTCCTGGATGAGATCGAGGAACTGAAGCCCACGGTTGGTGTATTTCTTGGCGATGGAAATAACGAGACGCAAATTGGCCTCGACCATTTCCTTCTTGGCGATGCGCGCCTCGCGCTCGCCCTTCTGCACCATGGACACAATGCGGCGGTATTCCGGAATCTGCAGCCCCGTGGCGGTGGCGAGTTCGAAAATCTCGTCGCGGATGACCTTGATCGAATCCTTCTCGTCATTGACGAATTTCTTCCAGCCGAACTTGACAAGCCGCCCGACGCGCTTCAGCCAGTCGGCGTCGAGTTCATGCGTCTGGTACTCCTTCAAAAACTCCGTACGCGGAACCTTATAGGTCTCGGCCAGCCGCATCAGGCGGCCTTCCAGCGCGTTCAGGCGCTTGTTGATGTCATAGAGCTGCTCGACGAGGGCCTCGATGCGGGCGTTGTTCAAGGACAGCGACTTGACCTCCGCGACGATCTCCTCGCGCAGCTTCTTGTAGCGCCGCTCCTGGCTCGGCGACAGTTCCGTTCCCTCGGCCACCTCTTGGTCCTGGAGCTTGCGCAGTGACTTATATTGCCGGGCGATATTGTCGAAGATTTCGAGAACCTTGGGCTTCAACTCCGCTTCCATGGCGGAGAGCGACACGCCGAGGTCGTCGCCCTCGTCGTCCTCTTCCTCCTCGATCACCGGCTTATCGAAGTCCTCAGGTGACAAGACGTCGCCATATTCATCGCCTCCGGGCGGACGGCGGACCTGCTGGCGCGTCGCCTCGGCGCGCTTGGCCTCGGCCTTCTTCTTCACTTCTTCCTTAGGGGGTACGTAGGGTGCGGGCGTCTGCACAGGGCCCTGTTTCTTGGCGTCGGGGCCGGCATAGGTCGCCTCGAGATCGATGATGTCGCGCAGCAGAATCTTGGCTTCGTTCAACTCGTCGCGCCAGATGATGATGGCCTGGAAGGTGAGCGGGCTCTCGCAGAGCCCCGCGATCATCGCTTCGCGCCCCGCCTCGATGCGCTTGGCGATGGCGATTTCGCCCTCGCGCGACAGGAGCTCGACCTGCCCCATTTCGCGTAAGTACATGCGCACCGGATCGTCGGTGCGGTCGGCGGGAAGCTTCGCCGCCTCGACCTTGATGAGCGCCGTCTCGGTCGATTCGCCCTCGGCTTCCGCCTCGACCTTGTTGTCGACGGAATCGGTCTCTTCCTCGCTCTCGACCACCGTGATGCCCATCTCGGTCAGCATCGCATAGATGTCCTCGATCTGGTCGGAGGTGACCTGCTCGGAGGGCAGAACCGCATTCAATTCGTCAAGCGTCACATAGCCGCGTGCCTTGGCGATCTTGATCATGCGCTTGACGCCGGCATCCGAGAGATCGAGGATGGGCGAGTCGGAACTGTCGCTGGCCTGGGCCTCGGGGGCCTCGGCCTCATCGGCCACGGTCGGCGGTTCCTGGTCGTCGGCGGCGGTGGCGCTGGCGCGCACTTGGGCTCGGGCCATGTGGTCAAGTCCTTGGAATCTGCGGGAGGGCAACGGCAGCCGCCCCCTTAGCAGTGTTATGATTCGCGGTCAAAACTAGGCTTGGGGCTGTTAACCCGCACTTAACCCTGTTTTGACCCAGTTCGTTCGAACGGCGCCCTAGCCGATGACGTCAATCACCCGCCCCGAGGCTTGGCCGAACCCTTCGATCTGGGCCTCGGCGCCGGCGTGGGACGACAATTGCTCGCGCAGCGCATTGAGCGCCATCAGGTTCTCCTCCGTCGGATCGGAGCCAAAGGCGGCTTCCGCCACCTTGAGCTCCCGCCCGAGGGTTACAGTTTTCCGGTGCAGGGCGATCATCTGACGAAGCCCCGTGCGGGCGTCATCCTGTGCGGCCCCGCTCCCAAGAAACCATTCGTTCAGCGCTCTCGCCTGGGTTTCAAGCCGGTCCAGCAATGGACCCAAACCCCTTTGCGTCAAGTGGCCCCGGATGTCCGTCCCGTCAAGGCCGGATCCCAAGGCGGCGCTATCTATGATTTGTGTACGGATGGAGTCAAGCTCGGGCGTGGTCAGCTCCAATGCGGCGAATTCGTCGATGAAGTCGTGCAGAAGCTCCGGATGGTTGATCATCGACAAGACGATCATGCGCTCGCGCCGCTCAGCACCCTTCTGGAACGAGCCGCTGGCGGCGAGGCGCTTGAGCTGGGAAGAAGCGGGCTGCTGCACGTCCCAGGGGCGTTGATTGGGCGAATAGCGAGTAGCGAATGGCGAATGGGGAGGCTTCCGCTTTCCGCTTCCACTTTTCGCTATTCGCCATTCGCTATTCGCTTTGCCCTGCGGCTGCCACAGAGCCTGCAGCCTGGCCGCCGTATCCGACAGATAATGCTTTTTCACAGCATCATCACCGATGCCATTGATAAGAATCCGCAAATCGCGCTCGAACTGGGCTTTGCGCTCAGGCGTAGAGCGGTCGTTTCCGGCCAGTGCCCGCTGCCACAGCATGTCGGAGAGGGGCTGGGCGGCCTCCACCACAAGCCGGAGTGCGCCGGGGCCTTCGGATTTCAAGAGATCGTCCGGGTCTTGGCCTTCGGGTAACAGTGCGAACTTCAGCGAATGGCCGGGTTGCAAGAGCGGCAGCGCCCGGTCCAGCGCCCGGTAGGCCGCCGTGAGACCGGCACCGTCGCCATCGAAACAAAGCGTGGGTTCCGGCGCCATCTTCCACAGCATGGCCAGTTGTTCCTCGGTCAGCGCCGTTCCCAAGGGCGCAACCGAATGGGTGAGGCCCGCCCGGTGCATGGCGATGACATCGACATAGCCCTCGACCACGATCACCGCGCGCCGGTCATGGGCCGGTCCCCGCGCCTGATCGAGATTGTACAGCACCTGGCCCTTGTGGAAGAGCGGCGTATCGGGCGAATTCAGATACTTGGCCGGGACGTCCCTGTTGAGTGCCCGGCCGCCGAAGGCAATGACCCGGCCGCGTGCGTCACGGATCGGGAATATCACCCGATCACGGAATTTGTCATAGGCGACCGGAATGTCCTCACCGGCATTCACCAGCCCCGCTTCCGCCATCCGGGGAACGTCGATGCCCTTCTCGGCCAGATGCGAACGCAGCGCCGAGCGGTCGTCGGGCGCATATCCCAGCCGGAAGTCCTTCTGGATGGCGGGGGAAAGTTGCCGGTCGGCCAGATAGCCCCGAGCCTTGGCGCCGCGTGCCGCCTGCAATTCGGTTTCGAAGAACTGCGCGGCGATTTCCATGATATCATAAAGGCTTGCGCGCTGTTCCTCGCGCTCTATGTCAGCCTCCGAGACCTGCGGCATGGGCAGACCCGCTTCCGCCGCAAGCCGTTCCACGGCTTCCGGAAAGCTCAAACCCTCTTTCTCGACCAGAAAGGTGAAGATGTCCCCGGATGCCTTGCAGCCGAAACAGTGATAGCGGCCCTTGCGGTCCTCGACATGGAAGGACGGCGACTTCTCGCCATGAAACGGGCAGCAGGCCCAATAGTCGCCCTTGCCGACATTCGTCTTGCGCCGGTCCCAGGCAACCTTGCGCCCCACCACCGACGAAATCGCCACCCGGCCGCGGATGTCTTCCAGGAATGAAGGGGGAACACGCATGGCACATCATGTGCGCCAATTGCCTGCTGAGTTCAAGCACTGGACCCGCCCCTTCACAACCCGAGCTGGTCCCTGATCCGCCCATAGGCGATCCGGACATTGACGCCGAGCTTGTGGAAGCGGTGCAGGCTGATGGGCGTGATATCCGTCACCGGCATCGGCAGATCCTTGGCGGCAGCCCCCGCGATGCGCTCCGCCAAGACAGTTCCCATGGCCGTTGCCATGGCCACACCGCGGCCATTGTAGCCGAGGCAGACATGGACGTTCTCGGCCGGTTCGTGCAGGTGGATGTGATGATCGCTGGTGATGGCCACCTGGCCGTTCCAGACATGCGTCCACTCCACCTCTGACAATTGCGGCCACAGGCGCCTCGCGTAGGCCGTGAGATTTGCGGCGTCCTCGAAACGCGTCACATGATGCTGCAGGCCACGCCCGCCCATCAGCAGACGATTCCCGGCGTCGAGGCGGTAATAGACCGTGTTGTTCGCCACCTCATAGAGCACGCTGCCCGACGGCATTACCGAGCGTGCCAGATCGCCGCTCAAAGGAGCCGTGGCAACGATCGTCGAGTAGACCGGAACCACGCTCTGGCGCAGCTTCGGCCAGAGATCGTCCGTATAGGCATTGGTGGCCAGCACGAGGCGTTCGGCGGTGACGCTGCCCCTGGGCGTCTTCACTTGCCACCGCGTGTTCTCGCGCACGATCCCCAAGACCGGCGAGCCGCCGAAAACGCGAGCGCCGGCCTTCTGAGCCGCCTCGGCAAGGCCACGCGCCAGCCCCAGCGGATTAACCTTTCCGCCCTGCGGAAAACGGATGCCACCCAAATAGCGCCTGGTCCCGGTGGCGGAGGCCAAGGCATCGGCTTCCATCCAGGTGGCCGGCGAACCAGTCTTTTGAAACTGCGCGAAGGTGCCGCGCGCCGCGGCAAGTTTCTTTGCATTGAAGGCCACCCGCAACGTCCCCGTCTGCGCCGCTTCGCAGCCGATCTGGTGTTTCCTCACCAGCGCGAAAAGCTTGTCCGGCGCGTCACTGGAAAAACCCAGCATGCGCCGCCCCATATCCTGGCCGAAATCGGCGATCACCTGATCGGGGTCCGGATAGATGCCCGGATTGACCTGGCCGCCATTCCGTCCCGAAGCGCCCCAGCCGGGCTCATGGGCCTCGAGCACCACGGCATCGATGCCGCGTTCGGCCAGATGCAGGGCGGTTGAAAGACCGGTATAGCCGCCGCCCACGATGACGGCGGAGGTGGAAATGTCCCCTTCGAGCGCGGGCACGGGATCAAGCGGGCGGGCCGTTTCGGTATAGAGGCTGTTGGGCAGGGACGGGCGGATCGCTGTCATCCCTTCATTATGGCAGGATAAGGCCATGGCGATCAACC
>JANPCA010000205.1:0-7575 GCA_031430715.1 Hyphomicrobiales bacterium
GATTACGGTGACAGGATTACGGTGACAGGATTACGGTGACAGGATTACGGTGACTGGATTACGGTGACAGGATTACGGTGACAGGATTACGGTGACAGGATTACGGTGACAGGATTACGGTGACAGGATTACGGGATTACGGTGGATTACGGTGGATTACGGTGGATTACGGTGACAGTGCATTAAATTAACGATTACAATTGGATTACGGTGGATTACGGTGACAGTGCATTAAATTAACGATTACAATTGGATTACGGTGACAGTGCATTGAATTAATGATTACAATTACGCAATTACTGTGACAGTGCATTCAATTGCGATCTTGCCGTTCCACGTCTGCAATGCTGGGTTCCGGCTTTCGCTGGAATGAGGGAAGCGGGGTTTTACCGTTGCGGTTTGGCGGGCCGATGCATGAGCGGCCGGAGCCCGGTGGCAATTCGGCCTTTGCATCGAATGAACCGGTACGTCGGCAGCACTCCGGACGGACCCCCCCGCGGCATTCCCGGCCCACATGGCTCCCATGAATGGCCCGCTGTTGCCGGAATCTTTTACAGCGTTCATTCTTTGGGTACGGCGCTTTTCTCGACGCGTCCTGCTGCAGCTGCTCTCTCCCCTTGCAGGCTGCCGCAGCGATCTTCCGCTGCCCTGTCCCCCCGGCGGGCCACGGAGATCAGCCCCTGACATGGGGCACGGGCAACTTGAAGGCCGGCGCCGATGCCGGCCTTTTTTGCTGTCACATATAGAGGTTGGGAACATCCATTCCGGCATAGAGCGAGGCCACCTGTTCGCCATAGCCGTTGAACAGCACGGTCGGCACGCGCTCGTCCGTGCCAAGAATTTGCTCGCTGGCCTGGCTCCAGCGCGGGTGCGGCACATCCGGGTTCACGTTGGCCCAGAAGCCATATTCCGATGGCCCGAGTTCCTCCCAGAAACTGACTGGGCGTTCGGCGGTGAACGACACCCGCACCAGTCCCTTGATCGACTTGAAGCCATATTTCCACGGCAGGTGCAGCCGCAGCGGCGCGCCCATCGCCTTGGGCAGCGGCTTGCCATAGGCGCCGGTGACGATCAGCGGCAATTCGTTCATGGCTTCCGCCATGGTGATGCCCTCCACATAGGGCCACGGATAGGACGTGAACAGACCCGGCTTCTGCCCGGAGGCGATGTCGGGCAGGTTGAAGGTCTCGAAGCGCAGGAATTTGGCATTGGCGTTGGGCTTGGCGATCTCGACCAGGCGGCTCACCGGGAATCCCGTCCACGGCACCACCATGGCCCAGGCCTCGACGCAGCGGTGGCGGTAGATGCGCTCCTCGAGAGTCACCTGCTTCAGGAGGTCGTCGATGCCGAGCGTCATGGGCTTTTCGACCTCGCCGTCGATGACGATGGACCATGGCCTGGTGGGCAGCTTCTCGGCCGCCGCCGCGATGCGCTTCGAAGTGCCGAACTCGTAATAGTTGTTGAAGGTGACGTTGTAGGTCTCCTCCGTCACCGGCCGCCCGGCATCGGCGAAGGCAGCGTTGGGCTTGGCGGGATAGAGTGCGGCGGAAGGATCGTCCTCGGCTTGGGCTAGGCCCGCGGCGGCCATCACTGCGCCCCCGGCAAGCGTGCCCATGAAGGCGCGGCGGTTCAGGAACACATGTTCGGGGGTCACCAGGCTCTCAAGGGTATCCCAGGCTCTCAGGCGCTTGATCAGCATCTCTGTCACTCCATCAGTTTGGTGCCAGCATAGGCCGCAAACCGCCGCCCGGCCAAATCAAAGCCCCATCACATCGCCGCGATGCCCCGTGATGGGAACGGCACCGATCTTGCTTTCTCAATTCAACATTGAACCAAGCACCCGACGTGTCGCATTCTGCTACAGAAAGGACAAGATATGGCCGCCTATTCATATTCCGGCCCGGACGCGGGTCTCTTTGACGCCGAGCCGGGCGGCAGTTTGAAGCCCCGCCTTCTCTATCAGCGGGCCGATGAGTTCGGGCTGCTCAATCCCGACGGCAGCAAGACCTATTTTCATGGGTCCGGATTGGTTTGGAACCGGAGCACCGGACATTTCACCGCCGGCACCATCACGCGCATCGACCACTATTCCCCCACCGGCGGCTTTATCGACAGGCTGGCGGATTTGAATATCGCCGCGGCCGAACTGGACGCGGCGCTGCAGGGCGCCTCCGCAACCTCGGCATTCCGCGACACGATTCTAGGAGGAGCTGATGTCATCACCGGCGGCATTGGCGATGACTACCTGACCGCGGGCTCCGGCAATGACCGAATCGACGGCCTGGACGGCAACGATATCCTGTCCGGGCAGGGCGGCAGCGACGGCCTCTACGGCGGCAACGGCGACGACGTGCTCATCGGCGGCACCGGAGCCGATCTCCTCGACGGCGGTGCGGGCAATGACTGGGCCACCTATACGGCGAGCCCGGAGGGCATCTACGTCAATCTTCTGGTCGGCAAGGGCCAGGGCGGCGACGTCGCGGGCGACACGCTGATTTCCATTGAGCATGTGTCCGGTTCCGCCATGGCCGACACGCTCACCGGCAATGATGCCGCCAACGCGCTCTATGGCCGCGATGGCAATGATGTCCTTAATGGCGGCAAGGGCAATGACGTCCTGCGCGGCGGCTCCGGTGCCGACCAGTTGAACGGCGGCAGCGGCCTCGACTGGGCCAACTACCGAGACTCGGACGCTGGCGTGTTCGTCAACCTGCTGAATGGCAGCGCATCGGGCGGCGACGCCCAGGGCGACAAGCTAAGCTTCATCGAAAATCTGGCGGGCAGTGATTTCTATGACCTGCTGACCGGCAACAATGCCGGCAACGTGCTGTTCGGCAATGGCGGCGATGACACGCTCCACGGCAAGGATGGCGATGATCGCGCCGATGGCGGCACTGGCAACGACTTCCTCACCGGCGGCGACGGCGCGGACATCCTGATGGGCGGCGACGGCAACGACCTGATCGACGCCGGAACCGGGTGCGATCTCATCAAGGGCGGGGCTGGCGACGACGTCATCTACGGCGGCACCGACCCGGATGTCGTCATCTATGATTTCGCCTGGGAGGAGATCACCGCCGACTACCACAGCACCGACTTCAGCATCTGGGTGGGCACCCCCGACGGAAACGACCATATCTTCAGCGCCCTGACGCTTGCCACCACAACCGGCACCTACCGCTACGATGTTCCGACCGCCACCTGGGTCCATGAATCGGACCTGACCGGCAGCGACTGGCTGCTGCTCTGAACTGGACGCGGCGCGCGGGTCGATTATGCTCCGCGACAACAGCGGAGGACGAACATGCGGCACGCTATTCTGACGGACATCGAACTCCCGGATTTCGGCGATCCGGACTTTGAGCCAGTTCTCGGCCGTGACGTCTATGAACGCCGCATCAAGTACCTCCATCAGCGCCTGCGCGAGAATAATCTCGACGCCGTGGTCATCTATGGCGACCGCGAGCATGTGGCCAATATCTCCTGGGCCACCGGCCATGATCCGCGTTTCGAGGAGGCGCTATGCGTGGTGGTTCCGGGCCGCACGCCCACCTTGCTCACCGGCAACGAGGGTTATCCCTATGCCGAAACCGCCAATGGCCTCTTCGAGCGTGTGCTGTGGCAGCCTCTAAGCCTGATGGGCCAGCCACGTGGGCTGACCAAACCCTTGCGTGGAATCTTACGCGATGCGGGCCTCGAACCCGGCATGCGCATTGGGCTGGCCGGCTGGAAGGGCTTCGAGACCGACAGCGGCGGCTTCGATCCGCACTGGTTCGAAACACCCCATTTCCTGGTCGAGGCTTTGAAGGCCTTCGGCGAGGTGAGCAACGCCGCCCTGCTCTTCATGAACCCCGGCAACGGCCTGCGCGTCATCAACGAGGCCGAGCAGATCGCCTGTTTCGAATACGCCGCCACCCGCAGTTCCATGGCCATCAAGCGTCTGGTTCTGGGCGTCAAGCCGGGCATCACCGAATATGACGCCTGCCGCAAGATGGGCCTCGACGGCTTTCCGCAGTCGGCCCATCCCAACATGTGCTCAGGCCCCCGTGCCAAATATGGCCTGCCCAGCCCTACGTCGCGCATCATCGAAGAGGGCGACCCCATCGCCGCCGGCATCGGCTTCATGGGTGCGCTCAATTGCCGGGCGGGCTTCATGGTGCGCTCGGCGGACGAGCTGCCGGCGCATATCAATGATTATGTAAGTAAACTCGTGGCACCTTACTTTGAAGCCGCCGTGGCCTGGTGGGAAGAGATCGGCATCGGCGTCTCCGGCGGCGCTCTCTATGAATCAGTCATGTCACGGCTGGGCGATCCCTTCTTCGGCATCGGCCTCAACCCGGGGCATTTGATCCACCTCGACGAATGGGTGCATTCGCCGGTGCGGAAGGGCGGCGCCATCAAGCTCGCCTCGGGCATGGCCCTGCAATGCGACATCATCCCGGCGACGGGCACCGATTATTTCACCTCGAACATCGAGGACGGCCTGGCGCTCGCCGACGAAGCACTGCGCAAGGATCTGGCCAAGCGCTTTCCCGAGGCCTGGCGCCGCATCGCGAGGCGCCGCAGCTTCATGATGGATACGCTTGGAATAAGGTTGAAGGATGAGGTGCTCCCCTTAAGCAACATCCCCTGCTGGCTCCCCCCGTTCTGGCTTGATCCCGGCAAGGCGATGGCGATGCGGTAGCGGCACGACTCGCGGAAAGATCCCTCATCCGCCCTATCGGGCACCTTCTCCCACGCGTTGCGCCGGAGAAGGCGGTTCGCCGCAAGTGCCTTCTCCCGCCGCAGGTGGGAGAAGGTGGCCGACAGGCCGGATGAGGGCCCTTTCAACGAGTTAAGCCGCCTCGGCCTTCCTTGACTGCACCACCTGATCCGCCGCCCGCCCCGTCAACTCCGACATGTGGTCATGGGCGAAGGTGAAGGTGCCCACCCCCGCCGTGGCCGAGCGCAATTCGATGATGAGGGAACTCATCTCCGATTCCGGCATATGCGCCTTGACCGTGTCCCAGCCGGGCCAGCCGTTGCGCCCGTCGAAGCCCAGCAATTGCCCGCGATGTCCGGTGACGATCTGGTTGACACGCGCCGTGGCATCGCTCGGCACATGGATTTCGACGCCGACGATGGGTTCGAGCAGCACCGGCGAACATTGCGGCATGCCCTCGCTCATGGCGATGCGCGCCGCCGTCTTGAAGGCCATTTCGGAACTGTCGACGTCGTGATAGGAGCCGTCCGACAGGTTGACCGAGAAATCGACGACCGGGAAGCCCAAGGGCCCGTGGCCCATCCAGTCGCGCACCCCCTGCTCCACGGCGGAGAAATATTGCCTTGGCACCACGCCGCCGCTGATCGTGTCCGAGAACACGAAGCCAGTGCCACGCGGCAAGGGCGCGATTTCCACCACCACATCGCCGAACTGGCCGTGGCCGCCCGACTGCTTCTTGTGACGGCCGCGAATCTGCACCTGCTTGCGAATCGTCTCCTTATACGCAATGCGCCGCGGCTTGGCCTGGGCATGCACGCCGAACTTGGCCTCAAGCCGCTCCAATGCCACGCGCAGGTGCATTTCGCCTTGCCCCCACAGCACCATCTCATGGGTATCGTGATTGTGCTCGAGCGCCAGCGACGGATCCTCTTCGATGAGCTTGGTGACGGCACTCGTCAGTTTCACCTCATCCTTGCGGTCCGAAACGGAAATGGCGAAGCCATAGACGCCGGGCGCCCGCACGATCTCCGCCAATTGCGGCGTATTGCCCTTGGCCGAGGCAATGGTCTCGCCGGTGAAGATATTGTCGAGGCGGCCCAGCGCCACCGTATGGCCGGCCGTGGCCTTGGGCACCTTGCTGGGGGTGGCGCCAAGCAGGGTGAACACGCCGGCGGTACGCGAATCTTGGCCCCCGCCGCCAAAGAACACCGTGCCGTCCGCCACGTCACCACTCAAGATGCGGGCCAGCGATAGTTTGCCGCCATGGGCCGTGTGGAAGGTTTTCAACACCTGCGCCACGGCGCCACTCTTGGTTTCGAGACCGAGCCGCGCCGCCGTCTCGGTAATGCCCGGCGCCTCGTGGCGCAGCGCCTTCAAGAGGCGGCCGACGCCATTGCCGTGCTCGGCCGAGCCGAACAGCACCGGCGTGATCAGGCCATCGGCCAACTCCTTCGACAGATCCTGGAAGACCCGGTCGCGCGGCGGCTCCATGTCGGCCAGCAATTGTTCCATCAGCTCGTCGTCATGGTCGGCGAGCTTTTCCAGCATGGCGAAGCGCTCGCTTTTCTCCAACTCCGCAAGGTCGGCGGGCATGTCGATGACCTTGCTCTCCATGTGCTCCTGGTAGACGAAGGCGCGTTCCAGGGCGAGATCGACGTAGCCGGAGACGATCGATCCCTTCATGATGGGAATCTGGCGCAGAATGAGCGGTTTGGAACTCGCGGGCTGGAGCCAGTCGAGCACTTCGCGCGGACTTGAATCGGATTTGTCCACCTTGTTGATGAACAGGAAGCGCGGCAATCCGATCTCGTCGAGCTGCTTCAAGATCAGTTGCAGCGCCGGGGCCTTCTTGTCGTCGGCCTCGCAGACCACGACGGCGGCATCGCAGCCCACCAGGGCGGCGCGCGCTTCCTGGGCGAATTCGACCGAACCCGGACAATCGAGGAACGTATAGCTTTCACCCAGATAGGTGGTGGTGGCGGCGTTCAGTTCGACGCTCATGCCATGGCTGCGGGCTTCCGGGGCCGCATCGCCGATCGTTGATTTTTCGGAGACCCTACCCTGCCGCGGGATGGCCCCGGTGCGGAACAGGATCGCTTCGAGAAGTGTCGTCTTGCCGCTGAGATAGGGGCCCACCAGCGCGATGCACCGGGAGCCCTGGGGCCGTCTGCCGTTCTTCGAGTCCATGGCCAATCCTCCTTTGACTGCTGAACAGTGCTTGAGGACCGCCCGTCTTCTTCGCGTGAACCACGCTGGGGGCGGTTCCACAGGTCAAGAGACTGACTCTGTTTCCGGGGCGCGGCAAGCGAAATCCGAAACTGAAAAAGGCCCCGGCGATGGCGGAGGCCTTCATTCACCATAAATCTTCCCTCCCCCTCGCGGGGAGAGAGGGGCAGGGGTGGGGGGCCGCGAGTCGGAACGCTTGACGACTTCCCCAACCCGGCCGCTGTGCGGCCACCCTCCCCGCGGAGGGGGAGGGAAAGACACTTTACTCCACCGAATCGAGGCTCAGGCTGGCGATGCCCGCCGCGACGTTGAGGCCGGTCTGGGCCTGGATGCTCAGGGGCTGCAGGTTGATGGTCTTGCGGAAACCGCCGATCAGCACATTGACGCCAAGCCCGCCGATCACCGTCGCCTCGGCGCTGGCCCCATTGTAGCTGCCTGCGAGCGCTCCGCCCTTGACCTTGCCGGGCGCGAACACCACCCAGGCGATTGTGGTCTGGCCGGTGACACCGATGTCGACGCCGAGCTTGCCGATGCGGCCCTGATAATTCTCGGTCCTGCCGCCGCCCGAGGGCTGGTAGACGCAATCGACCGCCTTCGACGAGCCAATGATATAGCCGACGCCGCCCTCGACGCCGCAGGTCAGCATG
>JANPCA010000206.1:0-4447 GCA_031430715.1 Hyphomicrobiales bacterium
GGCGCCGCGGGGCATAATGGTATCCGCTCGATCAGTGCCCATGTGGGGCCGCATTTCCAAAGGGTGCGGCTCGGCATCGGTCATCCCGGCGACAAGGCCATGGTCTATCCGCATGTCTTAAGCGATTTCGCCAAGGCCGAAAAGGCCTGGCTTATGCCGCTGCTTGATGCGGTGGCCGAATATATTCCACTTCTCGCCGCCGGCGAGGACGCGACATTCCAGAACAAGGTGCATCTGGCGCTCAATCCGGTGCCGGAGAAGCCGCCGAAGAAAGTAGAGAACTGATGGGTTTCAAGTGTGGCATCGTCGGCCTTCCGAATGTCGGCAAGTCGACGCTCTTCAATGCGCTGACGCAGACGGCGGCGGCCCAGGCGGCGAATTATCCGTTCTGCACCATCGAGCCCAATGTCGGCGATGTCGGCGTGCCCGATCCCAGGCTTGAGGTGCTGGCCAAGATCGCCGGTTCGCAGCAGATCATTCCGACACGGCTCACCTTCGTCGACATCGCAGGCCTGGTGCGCGGCGCATCGAAGGGCGAGGGCCTCGGCAACCAGTTCCTCGCCACTATCCGCGAGGTCGATGCCATTGCACACGTGGTGCGCTGTTTCGAGGATGACGACATCACGCATGTTGAGGGCAAGATCGATCCGATCGCCGACATCGAGACGATCGAGACGGAATTGATGCTGGCCGATCTCGACTCGCTCGAAAAGCGCGTCACCAGTCTCGAGAAGCGCGCCAAGACCGGCGACAAGGAAGCCAAGGAACTGGCCGAACTCATGAACCGCGCCCTGGTGCTGCTGCGCGAGGGCAAGCCGGCGCGCTTGACCGAGCGCACGCCGGAAGAGGAGAAGACCTTCAGGGGCCTGGGGCTGCTGTCGTCGAAGCCGGTGCTGTATGTGTGCAACGTGGAAGAAGCTTCCGCCGACAAAGGCAATGAATTTTCCGCGCTCGTGTTTCAGCGCGCCAAGGAAGAAGGCGAGGTGGCTTGCGTTGTGTCGGCCAAGATCGAGAGTGAGATCGCCGTCATGCCCGAGGCGGAGCAGAAGGACTATCTCGAAGCCGTGGGCTTGAGCGAGCCGGGGTTGAACCGCGTCATCCGGGCGGGCTACGATCTCCTGCATCTCGTCACCTATTTCACCGTGGGACCGAAGGAAGCGCGTGCCTGGACCATCACCAAGGGCACGCGCGGACCGGCGGCGGCGGGCGTCATCCACACGGATTTCGAGAAGGGCTATATCCGCGCCGAAACCATCGCCTATGAGGAATATGTCGCGGGAAACGGCGAGGCGGGCGCACGCGAGGCCGGCAAGTTCCGCCTGGAAGGCAAGGACTACGTGGTGAAGGATGGCGACGTCATGCACTTCCGCTTTGCCAATTGACGATGCTCCACTACGAAGACTTCCACGAAGGCCAATCCTTCGATCTTGGCACCTATCACGTCACGCGGGACGAACTCCTCTCCTTCGCGCGTGAGTTCGATCCGCAGCCGTTTCATCTCGACGAGGCGGCGGCGGTTTCATCCGTGCTCGGAGGATTGGCGGCGTCGGGCTGGCATTCCTGCGCCATCCTGATGCGCATGATCTGCAACGGCTATCTCAACCGTTCCGCCGGCATGGGGTCTGGCGGCATGGACGAGGTCAAATGGCTGAAACCCGTCTTCGCCGATGAAACCCTCACCGGCACCATGACGGTGCTGTCGAAACGCGTGTCCTCGAAGCGGCCGGAGATGGGCATTCTCAAGTGCCGCTGGGAATTGCGCAACGTGGCGGGCGAGGTGAAGATGGAGCAGGTGGGCATCAATTTCATGGGCGTACGCGCACCATGATGGGGCTTCATCTCGAGGATGTGGAAGCGGGCCAGGTCTTCGGCCTCGGCAGCTATCTCTTCACCCGCGAAAACATGCTGGAATTCGCCAGGGCGTTTGACCCGCAGCCGTTTCATGTCGATGACGAAGCGGCGGCGCGCGGTCCCTTCGGCGGATTAGCGGCGAGCGGCTGGCATACGGCGGCGGCCTGGATGAAATGCTATATCGCCACCAGCCAGGAAGCCGAAGCGCGGCGCCGTGGCGAGGGACTGTCCGCCGTGGGAACCGGGCCATCGCCCGGGGTCTCGAACCTCAAATGGCTGAAGCCGGTGTTGGCGGGCGACACGATCTCCTACCGCTGCACGGTGAAGGGCAAGCGCCCCATGGTGACCAGGCCCCAATGGGGGCTGATGTTCTCGGAGGGCGAAGGTTTCAATCAGGCGGGCGAACGAGTGTTCAGTTTCGACAGCACGGTACTGATGGCGCGGAGGCCGCCTCTTTCATAGGTTGACGGGGACTCAATGCCCCTCGAAACCCACCAGTGTGTGCACCTTGACGCCCTTGGCTTTGAGCTTGGCCGAGCCGCCCAAATCCGGAAGATCGATGACGAAGGCGGCAGCCACCACTTCGCCGCCTGACTTCCGGATGAGATCGATTGCCGCGCCCGCCGTGCCGCCGGTGGCGATGAGGTCGTCGATGAGCAGCACGCGGTCGCCTTTCTGGATGGCGTCGGCATGAATCTCGATGGTGTCGACGCCATATTCCAGCGCATAGTCCTGGCCGATGACGCGCGATGGGAGCTTACCCTTCTTGCGGATGGGGATGAAGCCGCGGCCCAGATTATGGGCCACGGCACCCCCTAAGATGAAGCCGCGCGCCTCGATCCCCGCCACATAATCCATCTCGCCCTTGATGAAGGGCCAGGCGAGCTCATCGACGGCGGCGCGGAAGCCGTGCATGTTGGAGAGCAGCGTGGTGATGTCGCGGAACATGATGCCAGGCTTGGGATAGTCGGGGATCGAGCGGATGTAGCGCTTGATGTCGAAGCCGTTGCGAAGGTCCATGGGTGTTCTCCCGGATGTCAGGGCCACTTTACCGATGGCGGCATGGAGGACAAGATCGACTCGACGTTGCCGCCGGTTTTCAGGCCGAAGAGGGTGCCACGGTCGTAAAGCAGGTTGTACTCGACATAGCGGCCGCGGCGGATCAATTGTTCCTCGCGGTCGGCCCCGGTGAATTCCAGGTTCATGTTGCGGCGGACCAGTTCGGGGTAAATCTTCAGGAAGGCGCGGCCCACAGCTTGAGTGAAGGCGAAGTCGGCGGCCCAGTCGCCCGAGTTGAAATGGTCGTAGACGATGCCGCCGATGCCGCGTGGCTCGTTCCTGTGGGGCAGGAAGAAATACTCGTCGCACCAATTTTTCAACTTGCCGTAGTCGGCCACCGCATGGGCATCGCAGGCGCCTTTCATGGCGGCGTGGAAATCAACAGTATCGGGATCGTCCTGGACGCGCCTCCGGTCGAGCACCGGCGTCAGGTCGGCGCCGCCGCCGAACCAGGTTTTGGTCGTGACGATGAAGCGGGTGTTCATATGAACGGCGGGAACGTAAGGGTTCCACGGGTGGATGATGAGTGAAATGCCCGATGCCCAGAAGCGCGGGTCCTCGGCGGCGCCGGGAATCTGGGTGCGGAACTCAGGCGAAAATTCGCCGTGGACGGTGGAGGTGTGAACGCCCGCCTTCTCGAACACCTTGCCGTGCAGCATGGCCATGACACCGCCGCCGCCTTGCGGCCGCTCCCATGCCTTGCGCTCGAAACGCGCGTCCCCCTCGATGGCCTCGAGGCTGGCGCAGATCAAATCGCGCAAGGTCTCGAACCAATGGCGGCTGGCGGTTTGCTCGTGCGTCAGGCGGTTCATGCGGGAAAACTCCTCAACTGACGCAATGCCTCACCGGTCACCATTGCGCAAGCCAGGGCGACGTTGAGCGAACGCAATCCAGCCCGCATGGGAATGGTGAGCCGGGCCTCCACTTCATCGTGGATATGATCGGGGACGCCCGCCGTTTCGCGGCCCATCAGGATGATGTCGTCCATCATGAAGCTGAAATCGCAATAGGGCAGGGCGGCCCTGGTGGTGAGCAGCACACGGCGGCGGCCCGTGGTTGCCTCACAGAAGCTCTCCCAGGAGGGTTCGCGGATCAGGCAGGCCTTGCCGAGGTAATCGAGGCCGGCCCGGCGGAAGGTGGAATCAGTCATCACGAATCCGGCCGGCTCGATCAAACGGGTGGTGAGACCGAAACAGGCCGCCATGCGCAGGATGGTGGCGGCGTTGGGCGCGATATCGGGCTGATAAAGGGCGATTTCGATCATGATTCCCTTATTCTAGCCGATCCGGGCATTCCCTTGTTACTGCGACACTTCATGGCTAGACTTCTTTTGACCGCAATGCCAAAAGACCGCGGGTTTAGGCGCCTTGGACCATGGTTCCCGCATAAGGGGGCTGGCGCCGCAGTAGAGGGGAAAAACGGACGTGTCCACTGCGGAACATGCGGAAGTCAACCGGCGCGATTTCTTGTATATCGCCACCGGGGCCGTGGGTGCCGTCGGCGCAGCGCTGACGGCTTGGCCATTCATCAACCAGAT
>JANPCA010000207.1:0-11342 GCA_031430715.1 Hyphomicrobiales bacterium
ATAGAGCCTCGGGCGCTTGGCGAAGAAGACCCAGAGGCCCAAGCCCCAGCGCATGGCTTGTGGTTGCAGGTGCTGCTCGAATTCCTTCTCGCGCCAGTGCCGGAGCATCTTGGGCAACGGAATGCGCATCGGGCAGACTTCCTCGCAACGCCCGCAGAAGGTGGACGCATTGGGCAGATGCTTGGCTTTGGCGATGCCGACCAAGGCCGGCGTCACCACCGAGCCGATGGGGCCGGGGTAAACGGAAGCATAGGCGTGGCCGCCCACCGCCTGATAGACCGGACAGTGATTGAGGCAGGCGCCGCAGCGGATGCAGCGCAGCATGTCCTGAAACTCGGTCCCTAAAACATTGGAGCGGCCATTGTCGAGGATGACAATGTGATACTCCTCGGGGCCATCGGGATCGCCCGCGCGCTTCGGGCCGGTCGACAGCGTCGTGTAGTTGGAGAAATCCTGACCCGTCGCCGAGCGGGCCAGCACGCGCAGGATGGTGGCGGCGTCCTCGAGCGTCGGCACGATCTTCTCGATCGAAGCGATGACGATGTGCACCTTGGGCAGAAGCTGGGTCAGATCGCCATTGCCCTCGTTGGTGACGATGATCGAGCTGCCGGTTTCGGCAACAAGAAAATTCGCGCCGGTGACGCCCACATCGGCCTCGAAATATTTCTGGCGCAGCACGGTGCGGGCTTCTTCGACAAGGGCCGGGATTTCGGTCAGGTCGCGTTTGGGATCAAGGTGAGTGTGGGCTTTGCGGAAGTCGGCCTCGATTTGGTCGCGGGTGAGATGCACGGCGGGGGCGATGATATGGCTCGGGCGCTCGTTGCGGAGTTGGATCAGATATTCGCCGAGATCGGTCTCGACGGGTGCGATGCCATGGGCTTCGAGGTGGTGGTTGAGGTCGATCTCCTCCGAGATCATCGACTTGCCCTTGGTGACGAGCTTCGCACCCACCCGCTGGCAGATGCCGAGAATCTGGGCGCGGGCTTCCTCCGCGGTTGCCGCCCAGTGGACGTGGCCTCCCGAGGCGATCACCTTCGCCTCGTAGCGTTCGAGATAGATATCGAGATGGGCCAGCACATGGTCCTTGATGTCGCGCGACTGGTCGCGCAGAGCGTCGAATTCGGGCAGCGCCGCGCGGGCCACGGTGCGCTTGTGCATGAAGCGCGGGCCCGTCTCGGTCATGGCATATTGCAGCGGCTTGTCGGCGAGCGCCTTCGCGACATTCTCGGGGAAGGTTTGGGTGGAGGCCTCCATCATTCGGCCTCGGCGATGGCCGGTGTCGTCCAGTCGCCCGCCAGCACTTCGGCGATGTGGCGCACCTTGATGGGTGAACCCTGGCGCTTCAGCTTGCCCGCCATGTTCATCAGGCAGCCGAGATCACCGGCGATTAGCGTGTCGGCGCCTGTCGCATGAATGTGCTTCAGCTTCTTCTCCAGCATCTTGTCGGAGATGCCGGGATATTTGACGCAGAAGGTGCCGCCGAAACCGCAGCAGACATTCGAATCGGTCATTTCGCGCAAGGTGACGCCTTCGACGGAGGCCAGCAGCTTGCGCGGCTCGGCACTGATGCCGAGTTCGCGAAGCCCCGAGCAGGAATCGTGATAGGTGGCCTTGGCCGGGAATTGCGCTTCGACGCGCTCGACGTTCAGCACGCGGGTGAGGAAGGACACCAGTTCATGGGTGCGTCCCGCCAACTCAACCGCCGCCGCATGATCGGCGGAGCCTTGCGCGAAAAGTTCCGGATAGTGCTTGATGATCATGCCGCCGCAGGAGCCTGACGGCACCACGACATAATCGAAGCCCTTGAAGGCGGCGATGACATTGCGGGCGAGCGCCATGGCGCTGTGCTTGTCGCCGGAATTATAGGCGGGCTGGCCACAGCAGGTCTGGGCTTCCGGCACCTCGACGTCACAGCCCTGATCCTCCAAGAGCTTGACGGCGGCAAAACCGATTGACGGCCGCATCATGTCCACCAGGCAGGTGGCGAACAGTCCGACTTGGGCTGAAGGTGCAGTCATGGAGCCTCGGGAGCAAACGCGTGAGGCTGGCGTTTTGCCAGCCCGGAGCGTGCCCCGCAAGGCGTATCGCTGCTACATCTTGGACTTGAGGTAGGCCAGGAGGTCGGCCCGCTGGTCTTCCTTCTTGATGCCCACGAAGGCCATCTTGGTCTTGGGCACCAAGGCCTTGGGGTTCTCGATATATTTCAGGAACAGGGCATCGTCCCACACCGGATTGGCGGCGGCGAATTCGGTCATGCTGCCGGAATACTTGTATTCCGCGATGGCGGCCACCTTGCGGCCGATCAGGCCCTTCAAATGCGGGCCGACCTTGTTGGTCTCGGCGTCCGCCGTGTGGCAGGCCTTGCAGGCGTTGAACACCTTCATGCCTTTGGCGGCATCGCCATCGGCCAGGGCGAGGCCCGCCGTGGCGGCTAGAATGGCGATGGCGAGGGTTGTGGACCGCTTCATGGGAAACTCCTTGATCTTCCGTTGCATTGAACTTCGCTGGGGCGCTATCTCTAGGGTCTTATACCGATCAGGCAATGACCAGGATCAAGCCGCGACATCATGCTCACCATGCCCGTTCCAGACGCTGACGCAATTGGCCGCAGGGCCGAGATTGCGGCAGCCTTGCGCCGCATCGTGCCGGGCGAAGGGGTGATCGAGGCGCCCATCGAAATGCGGGCCTACGAGACCGATGGGCTCACCGCCTACCGCCAGATGCCGCTGGTGGTGGTATTGCCGGAGACCACCGCCCAGGTGGCGGACGTGCTGGCTTACGCCCATGAACATGGCCTCAAGGTGGTGCCGCGCGGCGCCGGAACCTCGCTGTCGGGCGGCGCCCTGCCGCTGGCTGACGGCATTCTGCTGGGCATGGCCAAGTTCAACCGCGTGCTGGAGATCGACTATGCCAACCGTTGCGCCGTGGTGCAGCCGGGCGTCACCAATCTGGCCATCACCAAGGCGGTCGAGCAGCGGGGTTTCTACTACGCGCCCGATCCCTCCTCGCAGATCGCCTGCACCATTGGCGGCAATGTGGCGGAGAATTCCGGCGGCGTGCATTGCCTCAAATATGGCCTGACCGCCAACAATGTGCTGGGACTCGAGATGGTGCTGGTGACTGGTGAGGTGATCCGCTTGGGCGGCATGCATCTCGACAGCGAGGGCTATGACCTGATGGGCCTGATGACCGGCTCCGAGGGACTCTTGGGCGTGGTCACCGAGGTGACCGTGCGCATCCTGCAAAAGCCGGAGACGGCGCGCGCCGTGTTGGTTGGTTTCGCGACCAGCGAGGATGCCGGAACCTGCGTGGCCGAGATCATTTCGGCGGGCATCATCCCGGGCGGTATGGAGATGATGGACCGGCCCGCCATCCATGCGGCGGAGGATTTCGTCCACGCCGATTATCCGCTCGATGTGGAAGCCCTCCTCATCGTCGAGTTGGACGGCCCGCAGGTCGAGGTCGATCAACTCATTGCCCGCGTCTCGGAAATCGCCAGGGCCAACCGCGCGTCGACTTTACGCATTTCGAACTCGGAAGACGAGCGCCTGCTGTTCTGGGCCGGGCGCAAGGCGGCCTTTCCGGCGGTCGGGCGCATCTCGCCGGATTATATCTGCATGGACGGGACCATCCCGAGAAAGCGCCTGCCGGAAGTGCTGCGTGGCATGGCGGAACTGTCCAAGACCCACGGCTTGCGCGTCGCCAATGTGTTTCACGCGGGCGATGGCAACCTGCATCCGCTGATCCTGTTCGATGCCAACAAGCCGGGCGAACTTGACCGGGCTGAACTGTTCGGCGCCGATATCCTGCGCCTGTGCGTGAAGGTGGGCGGCGTCTTGACCGGCGAGCATGGCGTCGGCATCGAGAAACGCGACCTGATGCCGGAGATGTTCACCGAGATCGACCTCAACCAGCAGCAGCGCGTCAAATGCGCCTTCGACGATCAGGGCCTGCTCAATCCCGGCAAGGTTTTCCCGACGCTGCACCGTTGCGCCGAACTGGGCCGCATGCATGTGCAGGGCGGCAAGCTGCCCTTCGCGGACATTCCGAGATTCTGATGGCCGATGCCGTGAAGCCCGCCACTGAGGCGGAACTGGCTGAAATCGTTGCCGGAGCCTCGGGTCCGTTCGAGATTGTTGGAACGGGGACGAAGCGCGGCCTTGGCCATCCGGTCCAAGCGGCGCAGACCCTCGATCTCTCGGGTTTTTCCGAGCTTGCCGTTTATGAGCCGGAGGAACTGATCCTGGAGTGCGGCGCCGGCATGACGCTCGCCGATATCGAAACGCTTATCGGCGCACGCGGCCAGCAGCTGGCCTTTGAACCGCCCGACCTTTCGGGACTTCTGGGCAGTGCTGACAGCGGCAGCATCGGCGGCGTCATCGCCTGCAATCTGTCGGGACCGCGGCGCATCAAGGCGGGCGCGGCGCGCGATCATATCCTGGGGATACGCGGCGTTTCGGGGCGTGGCGAGGTCTTCAAGGCCGGCGCCCGGGTGGTGAAGAACGTGACGGGTTATGACCTGCCGAAGCTGATGACCGGATCCTATGGCACCTTGGCGGCGCTGACCTCCATCACGCTGAAAGTCCTGCCGAGGCCCGAGACCGAGGAGACCATCGTCCTTTCCGGTCTCGATGATACCCAGGCTGTCACCGCGATGAGCCTTGCCATGCAGTCGTCCTGCGAGGTGTCCGGTGCCGCTTATATTCCGGGCGAGGCCTGCTATCTCCGGCTTGAGGGGATCGCACCGTCGGTCGCCTACCGCCGCGATGCGCTGGCAAAGCATTTGGGAAAGCCGGTGCGGATTCTCGCCGCCAAAAGCTCCGCCGCCAAATGGCGCAGCATCGGCAATTGCGTCGCCCTCTCGGACAATGGCTCGCGCATAGTCTGGCGCCTGTCGGTGACGCCGTCGGAAGCCCCGGCGATTGTCGCGAAAATAAAAAGGCAACTCGATCTCCGCTATTATTTCGACTGGGCGGGCGGGCTGATCTGGCTCGATGTTCCGCCCACGGACGATGCGTCCGCCGCAATCATTCGCGGCGCCATCCCGTCCGGCCACGCCATGCTCATCCGGGCGCCGGAGCAGCTGCGCGCCAGCGCCGCGGTCTTCCAGCCACAGGCGGCAGCACTTGCCGCGCTCACCGCACGCGTCAAGGACTCCTTCGACCCGCGCCACCTGTTCAACCCCGGCCGCATGTATCGAGGCGTGTGATGCAAACGACGTTCACCGCCGCGCAACTTGCCGATCCGCGCCTTGCCGAGGCCAACGCCATCCTGCGCACCTGCGTGCATTGCGGCTTCTGCACCGCCACCTGTCCGACTTACGTGCTGCTGGGCGATGAACTCGACAGCCCGCGCGGCCGCATCTATCTGATCAAGAACATGCTGGAGAAAGGCGAGGCGGCGACGGCCGAAACGGTGAAGCACATCGACCGCTGCCTCTCGTGCCTGTCCTGCATGACGACCTGCCCGTCGGGTGTCCACTACATGCACCTGATCGACCAGGCCCGCGTCCATGTCGAGAAGACTTATGGGCGCCCGTTGTTCGAGCGGTGCTTGCGCAATGTGCTGGCCTTCACCATGCCGCGTCCTGCCCTGTTCCGCCTGTCGCTGATCGCGGCAAGGTTGGCAACGCCTTTGAAACCCATGGCCGAGAAATTTGGCGCCACGCGCATCGCGGCCCTGCTTGGTCTCGTTCCAAAGGCGATGCCAGCGCCACAGCGCTTCGGCGCGCCCGGCACCTATGCCGCGCAAGGTGAAAGGAAAGGCCGCGTGGCGCTGCTCATGGGCTGCGTGCAGAGCGTGCTCGATCCCGGCATCAATGCCGCGGCGATCCGGTTGTTGACCCGGCTCGGTTACGAGGTCGTGGTGGCGGGCGATGAGCCATGCTGCGGGTCTCTCACCCACCATATGGGCAAGGAAGCCGATGCGCTGAGCCGGGCGCGGCGTTCGATCGACCAGTGGACCAAGGCCAATGTCGAGGCGGTGGTCATCACCGCCTCGGGCTGTGGCACCACGATCAAGGATTATGGCCATATGCTGCGGCTCGATCCGGCCTATGCGGAGAAGGCCAGGGGGGTCAGCGCCAAGGCCAAGGATGTGACCGAGTTTCTGGCCGAACTCGATCTTCCGCCTACGGACAAATCCTTGCGTCTCGCCTATCACTCCGCCTGTTCCATGCAGCATGGACAGAAGATCAAGGCGGAACCGCTGAAGCTTCTGCGCCGCGCCGGGTTCACCGTTTCGGAGGTGCCGGAAGGCCATTTGTGCTGCGGCTCGGCCGGCACCTACAACATCCTGCAGCCGGAAATCGCCTTGAGGCTGCGCGGCCGCAAGGTCGCCAATATCGAGTCACTCGCTCCACAGGCCATCGCCACCGGCAATATCGGCTGCATCACGCAGATCGGCATGGGCACCGCCATCCCCATTCTGCACACGGTTGAATTGCTCGACTGGGCCTATGGCGGGCCGAAGCCGGACCAACTCGCAGGAATCGCCTAGGGATGGCGAGGGCGCTGAAGGGAGTCGAAATCACCGCGAAGGTCCCGCGCGAGGCGGCGCGGCTGCTTACTCCGGCGGCTCTGAATTTTTTGGCCGGACTGCAGCGCGCGTATATGGCGGGGCTCTCCGAAGAGCCGCCGCTGCTGGAGGAGCGCTCCCAGTCCCGGGCGATCCGCGATGGCACATGGAAAATCGCGGCATTGCCCCGCGAGTTGCAGGATCTGCGCGGCGTGATGGTGATGCCAACCCATCGCAAGGCGGTCATCAACGGGCTCAATTCGGGAGCGAAGGCCGCAATCGCCGATTTCGCCGATATGACGGTGCCCGTCTGGGAGAACCTGCTGGCCGGCCAGATCAATCTCATGGACCGCTGGACCAGTGCCATGGAGCATGTCGATGCGGCGGCGGGCAAGCGCACGGCGCTGGGCCAGCGGCTGGCGAGCCTGGTGGTCAGGCCGCGCGGCTTGATGCAAGACGAACCGCGCGTGAAGGCCGGCGGCAAGCTCATTTCTGCTGGCTTGTTCGATGCCGGGCTCTATCTGTTTCACAATGCCCGCACCGCGCTGGCCAAGGCCTCGGCGCCCTATCTCTGCTTGGCCGGCATCGGCACGCAAGCGCAAGCGCGGTTGTGGAACGATTTGATCATCCGTATACAGAGCGATCTCGGTCTGCCGCTTGGGACGATCCGGGTGCTGGTGATGATCGATAGCTTGCCCGCCGCATTCGCGATCGACGAGATCGTCTTCGAGTTGCGCGATCATGTCGCGGCACTCGCCCATGATGGTTGGCGCTTCGCCGCATCGGTCATCGCCCATTCCAAAACCTTCGAGGGCAAAGCCCTGCCGCAAGCTGAAGCGTTGGCGCCGTTCCATGGCGCCGTGTCGGGCCTCATCGTCAACGCCGCCCACAAACGTGGCTGCCTGGCGCTCGGCACGCTCATCGCCGCATCGGATCAGGCGCGGCTGCTGGCTGGTGCCGCCGTGCGCGCCGGCTTCGATGGCGCGATGCTGGCCCAGGCGGACATGGTGCCGGTGGCCATGGCCATGTTCAACGACGGCATGCCGACGCCCAACCAACTCTATGTGACACGCGACGATGTGAAGGGCGGTCCAGACGCATTGTTGAAGCCGATGGGCGGCGCTCGAAGCGAGGCGGCGTTGCGCGGCAATATCCGCTCTTCGGTGCTGTATTTCGAATCCTGGCTGCGCGGGCGCGGAACCATGGTGATCGATGGTGCCGTGACAGACGCGGCGCGGGCCGAATTCCGCTGGATGCAAGCCTGGCAATGGCTGCAAATGTCCGTGAAACTCGACGGCGGGCCGAAGGTGACGTCGGGGTTTTTTGAGACGCTTCTGGCCGAAGAGGTAAAGCGGTTGAAAGCCGAGGCGGGCGAGGAGGCCTATCGTAACGGGCGCTACAAGGATGCGGTGGCGCTGCTCAAGTCCCTGTGCCTTGCCGAGAGCCTCACGCCCGGCTTTGCCGTGCCCGCCATGCGCAAGCTGACATGACCGCCCTGGCGCCGGTGCCGCACCAGCGCTCGCGCGGGTGTGTGGTGTTGCGGGTGGGGCCTCACGGACTCATCCGCATGCGCGAAGAGGGTGCCGCCAAGGTGCGTTTTCCGCAAGGCGGGGCCGAGGCCATTCTGATCAATACCGGCGGTGGGTTGGCGGGCGGCGATCGATTTGCCTTTGATATCACCACCGAGACCGGCGCCGCGCTCACCGTCACGACGCAAGCCGCGGAACGGGTCTATGGCTCGCTGGGGCCTGCCGCCGAAGTCGAGGTGAAATTGACGGTGGGCGCCTCTGCGTCGCTCGCCTGGCTGCCGCAGGAGTCGATCTTGTACAATGATGCGGCCCTCACCCGCCGCATCACCGCCGATCTCGGAGCCGGCGCCCGGTTTCTGGCGGTGGAGAGCGTCATCCTCGGCCGCGCCGCCATGGGCGAGGTGGTGGCCAACGTCCATCTCGCCGACCGCTGGCGCATCCGCCGTGAAGGCAAGCTCATCTTCGCCGACGACCTGGTTATCAATGGAAAGCCGCCGGTATCCGGCGCAACGCTCGGCGAGGCCCGGGCCTTCGCCACGATTGTGTTGATGGCCGGGGACGCCGAAGCCCTTGTGGAACCGCTGCGCCTGGCGATAGGCTCGGCCGGAGCGGCCAGCGCCTGGTCTGGCAAGCTGGTTGCAAGGCTGGTGGCAAGGGATGGCTTCGACTTGCGAAAAGCCCTGATTCCGGCGCTTGCCGTGCTGGCGATGGGGAACCCGCTGCCCAAGGTTTGGTCACTGTGAGAGGAATTCATGCAGCTCACGCCGCGCGAAAAAGACAAGCTGCTGATCGCCATGGCGGCAATCGTGGCGCGCCGCCGCCTGGAGCGCGGCGTGAAGCTCAATCACCCTGAAGCGATCGCACTCATCACCGATTTCGTGGTTGAGGGCGCCCGCGATGGCCGTTCCGTTGCCGACCTGATGGAACAGGCCGCCCATGTCGTCACGCGTGCCCAGGTGATGGAGGGCATCGCCGACATGATCCACGACGTGCAGGTCGAGGCCACCTTCCCGGATGGCACCAAGCTCGTCACCGTCCACCAACCGATTCGCTGAGAGAGGCCCCATGATTCCCGGCGAAGTGATTACACTAACAGGTGACATCGAACTGAACGCCGGCGCGCCGCGCTTGGTGCTTGAGGTAGCCAACACCGGCGACCGCCCCATCCAGGTCGGCTCGCATTATCATTTCTACGAAACCAACGAAGCGCTGGCCTTCGACCGCGAGAAGGTCCGCGGCATGCGGCTCGACATCGCGGCAGGCACGGCGGTTCGCTTCGAGCCCGGCCAGCGCCGCGAAGTGACGCTGGTGCCCTGTGGCGGCGAGCGGCGGGTTTATGGATTCCAGGGCAAGGTGATGGGGAAGATCGATCAGTAGTGCGAACTTGAACAATCTTTACTTTTGACATAAAGTAGGGAGATTGAACTGGAGGTCATCATGGGACTCTTTACCACCAAAGCTTCGATGAAGGGTCAGGTCACCATTCCTGCGGAAGTGCGTTCAATGATTGGTCTGCAACCCGGGGGCACCATGCAATTCTGGACAAGAGACGATGGTACGGTCCAGATTATCGCCAAGAAAATGGGCGCAAGGGGTCTCAAAGGCATCTTTCCCAAACCCTCACACCCAATCGACGATGATGCCGCCATCGCGGCGGAGGTTTGGGAAAGGAACAAGCCTTTCGCAAGCGGCAGCCGCTCATGATGATCGGGATCGATAGCAGCGTCTTGCTCAGATACATCATGGACGACGATCCCCGGTGGAGTGCTGCGGCAACGCGTTTCATCGACGCAAACTGCAATGAGAAAACGCCGGGCTATATCAATCCGGTTGTATTGGCCGAGGTGGTTTGGACCCTCCGGACAACCTATGGATTTGACCTCGGGCGCGCGGCATTGGTTGTGAAGGAGCTCCTCGAGTCGTCCTCCTTTGTTGTCGCACATGAGGGTGTTGTCCGCGACGCGCTGCTAAAGTGCGAAAAGACGGGGGCCGGATTTGCCGATTCCCTCATCGCCGCGCTGAACAAGGCCGCGGGTGCCGAACCGACCTACGCGATCGACAAGAAAGCCGTGAAGGGCGCAATCTTTCGGGAACTGCCGGAGTAAACTGTTCATGACAAAGCTTTCCCGCGCCACCTATGCCGCCATGTATGGTCCGACCGTGGGCGACCGGGTGCGGCTCGCCGATACCGAACTTTTGATCGAGGTCGAGAAGGACTTTACGGTTCACGGCGAGGAGGTGAAATTCGGCGGCGGCAAGGTGATCCGCGATGGTATGGGCCAATCGCAATTGTCCCGGGCCGCGGGCGCCATGGACACGGTCATCACCAATGCGCTGATCGTCGATCACTCGGGGATTATCAAGGCCGATGTGGGTTT
The DNA here is from genome assembly GCA_031430715.1 of Hyphomicrobiales bacterium. Classification (GTDB taxonomy): domain Bacteria; phylum Pseudomonadota; class Alphaproteobacteria; order Rhizobiales; family Aestuariivirgaceae; genus Aestuariivirga. The sequence goes on from JANPCA010000207.1 coordinate 10,424, forward strand.
AAGGGACGGGTGCATCGCGGCGATCGGCAAGGCCGGAAATCCCGATACGCAGAATGGCGTCACCATCATCATTGGTCCGTCCACGGAGATTATCGCCGGCGAGGGCAAGATATTGACCGCCGGCGGCATCGACAGCCACATCCATTTCATCGCCCCCCAGCAGCTTGAGGAAGCGCTCTATTCCGGCGTCACCACCATGCTGGGCGGCGGCTCAGGCCCCGCTCACGGCACGCTCGCCACCACCTGCACCGGCGCCTGGCACACCATGCGCATGATCGAGGCGGCGGATGCCTTTCCGATGAACTTGGGCTTCATGGGCAAAGGCAATTCCTCGTTGCCGCAGGCGCTGGAGGAAATGATCCTGGCCGGGGTCTGTGGGCTGAAGCTCCATGAGGACTGGGGAACGACGCCGGCGGCCATCGACAATTGCTTGAGCGTTGCGGACGCCCATGACGTGCAGGTGGCGATCCACACCGACACGCTGAACGAGTCAGGCTTTGTCGAGGCAACGATTGCCGCCTTCAAGGGCCGCACCATCCACACGTTTCATACGGAGGGTGCGGGCGGCGGCCATGCGCCCGACATTATCAAGGTGGCCTCGCTGCCCAACGTGCTGCCGTCCTCGACCAATCCGACCAGGCCCTACACCATCAACACGGTGGCCGAGCATCTCGACATGCTGATGGTCTGCCATCATCTCAGCCCACGCATACCGGAAGACATCGCCTTTGCCGAAAGCCGCATCCGCAAGGAGACCGTCGCGGCGGAGGATATTCTTCACGACATGGGCGCTTTTTCGATGATCTCGTCCGACAGCCAGGCCATGGGCCGCGTCGGCGAAGTCATCATCCGCTGCTGGCAAACGGCGCACAAGATGAAGGTGCAGCGTGGCAGCTTGAAAGGCGACGGCGCCGCCGAC
>JANPCA010000208.1:0-2195 GCA_031430715.1 Hyphomicrobiales bacterium
CGAAGCGCCGCCGTCGGAAATCTGAAACTTGGCGCCGGAAATGGGGAAGGACTGCACATAGACTGCATCAACGCCGGTCTCGTTCGACGTGTAGGCCACCCACTTGCCGTCTGGTGAAAACCGCCCATTTTGTTCGTTGAACTCCGCGTTCAAATACGGCACGGGAGCGGAGCCGCCGCCGGACGGCGGCTGGGAAGCAATCCACAAGTCCTGGCCTGTCTTGTCGCCAGGCCTCTGATACATCACATGTCTTCCGTCCTTGGACCAATCTGTACCCCAACCCATCGGCGTACCCATTTTGACCAGCAGTTCTTCCGCTCCGATCCCGTTGGCCGCTTTGACGTAGAGGTTCTGGCTGCCGCCGCGACTGGAGGGCCATACGATCCTCTGGCCATCCGGGGACCACACCGGGAAGTTGTCCCCGGCTGGATCAAAGGTCAGCTTCGAAGGCACTCCACGGACCAAGTCAAGCACCCAGACGTCGTCATACCCGATGTCATACGCAAGCCGTTTCTCGTCCGGAGACAGCCGGAAATGGGCGTAGCGGCCCGGAGGGCCGAATAACCCCAGTGATTGGCCCAACCGATCCGTCCACGCCAGTTGTACGGTGCTCGCGCCGGCGCCGCCGAGATAGGCGAGCACACCTGTATGCGAAAGGGAGAACATGGAATAGATCAAAGTGCCCGCGACATTGTCCACAACGGCGAATGCATCGCCTGTCAACGCGAGGCCCACATCGTCGAAGGGCTGTGCCATGAGTGCCTGGTCACGGCGGAACAAGAGGTGCCCCTCGCTGAACACCACGTTCCCTATTCCCGGGAGCAGACGGACGGCCTCCATCCCGTCAAGCGAGCCCAGGAACGTCCCGGTGCTCTCCTTGCCTCCATTCACGGCATAGAGGAAGTGGTTGCCATCCGGCAAGAACGCGGGAAACAAAAACATGTCCGCACCTTGAGGCTTCGTCACCGCAACCGCGGCGCCCCCGGCAGCGGAGACCTGAAACAGTCCCCGCCCCTCAAGTGCTCCGAAGAGAATGACATCGTTACGATTCCAACTCCCTCCCGTGCCCAATCCCGAGGGCGCAAGAATCTGGGGCGGCCCGCCTGCAGCGGCGATCTTCTTGAGACTGCCATTGGCGAAGAAGCCGATCGATGCGCTGTCCGGGGACCAGAACAAGGAGGACGCTCCCTCGGTTCCCGGGATCGCGCGAGACTGAAGCGATTCGAGGGAGTGGACCCACAGCTGTCCTTTCGATACGAAGGCCACCAGCCGCCCGTCCGGTGAGATGCTCGGGCGTCCGAACTCACCTTCGTCTGGCGGCTGGACCTGGAATTGGATGTTCGGCTGTGGTGCAGGGGCAACACGCCAAAGGGCCCAGACTGCCAGGGCGGTGGTGAGGCCGAGAGCCGCAGCCACACCCCAGGCGATTCTGGCGCTCCTGGGGGACGGGTTCACGGCTGGCGGCGAGTCCTGCGGCGCGGTGGTCTCGAACGCGCCTTCGAGCGCCAGGCGCACATCGCGGATGTCACCCACGCGCTGCTTCGGGTCCTTGCGCAGGCACAGGCGCAGCACCTGACCGACGCGGGCAGGCACCGTGGATGGAAGCGCGTCCCACTGGGGTTCAAGACGAACGACTGCGCCGAGCACTTCGGTCATGTCTTCGCCGTCGAACGGGCGGCGCCCCGCCAGCATCTCGAACAGCACCGCGCCAAACGCCCAGATGTCCGTGCGCCTGTCCACGGCCTTGCCGCGCGCCTGCTCCGGCGACATATACGCGGCGGTGCCCAGGATCATCCCGGCCTGCGTCATCGCGGGGGACGTGATCGTCGCCGCCTGTGGGGCCGAACCTTTAGGTTCGGCCGTCTCCATCGCCTTGGCGAGCCCGAAGTCCAGCACCTTCACCGTGCCGTCGGCGCGGACCTTGATGTTGGCGGGCTTCAGATCGCGATGGATGATCCCCTGCTCGTGGGCAGCTTCCAGCGCCTCGGCGATCTGCTTCGCGATCGGCAACGCTTCGTCGAGCGGAATCGCGCCGCGGGCGATGCGCTGCGACAGGTCGTCGCCTTCGACCAGCTCCATCACGAGGGCCGTGATGCCTCCACACTCTTCGAGGCCATGGATCTGGGCGATGTTCGGGTGATTCAACGAGGCGGCATGGGGCAGGTGTTTCGCGCGCGCGACACCAAGCTCGATCG
>JANPCA010000209.1:0-3745 GCA_031430715.1 Hyphomicrobiales bacterium
CCCCCACCAGACCGGGCCCATAGAGCCGGCACAGCCCCACCCTGTGCCGGCTCACCCATTTTTGGCAAGCCGCTGAAAGACGAACAGGGTACGCGCGACCGGCCCTATGACCTGAACGTCGATTTCGATCCTGAGAAGCTCGACGCGGCGTTGGTTTCCCTGGGCCGGAAGCCATGGCCGACGCCGCGGCCGAAGCTCATCGTCTTCCTAGCCGTAAAAAACACGGCGCGCACCTACCTGCTGGCCGAAGGCGCCGACCTTGGCAGCCTGCAACGCGAAGCCTTCGCCGATGCGTCGGTGAAATACGGCGTGCCGGTGGCGTTCCCGTCACAGGCGGAATTCGATGCAGCCGGGCTGACGTTCGACGATCTTTCCAGCATGTCACCGGACACATACCAGGCGATCATCGGCAGCGATGGCATCCCACTCCGCGGCACCCTCATCTGGGACAACAAGGCCCTCGGCTGGATCGCCACCTGGCACCTGATGCACGACGGCCGCCACTACACTTGGGCCATCACGGGCGTGAACTTCGACGCGGCCTTCCGGGATGCGGTGAGCGGCGCGGCTCCGGTATTGTCGGGGAACGGGAAGCCGGGGCGAAACTTCACCGCACTCTCCATGACCGGCCATGAGCCGGTCACCCAGATTCCCCAAAGCCTTGGCGAGGGAGGCGATCACTTGAACCGGACCAGCGCGGCAAGACCGCGCGCGAAGCGCGCTCTTGCATGCTTACCCAATGTCACGCATCATTACGTTAACGACCTCTCTGGAGCGATTCCCATGCAGAAACTGCCAAAGAAATTCGTCGATCGGTTAGCGAAGCCTCTGAAGCACTTCCAGGCGATCACCGACAGTCAACGGAAGCGCGACGTATCAGAAGCTGACACAGTCACCGTGGTCAAGGATATTCTGGCCGATCTCTTTGGATATGACAAATACTCCGAACTCACGAGCGAATATCAGATCCGTGGAACATACTGCGATCTTGCGATTCGAGTCGACGGTAAGATTAAGTTCTTAGTGGAGGTGAAGGCGGCAGCTATCGAGCTGAATGACAGCCATCTCCGTCAAACCCTCAATTATGGGGCTAATCAAGGTGTAGAATGGCTCGTGCTTACGAACGGGATCGATTGGCAACTTCACAAAGTTATATTTGGACAGCCCATCGACAAAGAAGAAATTGCTCGCTTCAATCTACACACTGCGAGCGTCAGTCGAGACGAAGACCTGCAAACGCTATTCCTGCTTGCCCGGGAAGGTCTCGTGTCCGACGCAATAAATACTTTTCATCAGCGCGCCCAATTGCTCAACAAGTTCAATTTGGCACAGTTCCTTTTTTCGGATTCTGTACTCACTGCGATTCGCCGTGAAATGCGCCGTCTGTTCCCTGACCTAAAGGTTACCACGGAACAAGTACAGGAACTGCTTTGCAATGATGTACTTAAGCGTGAAGTGGTCGAAGGCGATAAAGCAAAAGAGGCACAAAGCCGTATAAAACGGGCAGCAAGCCGACTTGCCAAGCAGATAGTCAAACAGTCAGAAGTCAAGGCATCGGAGAAGCCGGCTAACGACGCTGCTTCTCAGGCGGAAGATTAGAAACTGGAGCCCGCCGGCACTTTGGCTCGTCGCAGCGTCCCGCGCTACTTCCGCAACGACCGGGCATAGGATTCCAGCACGGCGTTCATGCGGGTCTGATAGCCCTTGCCCTGCGCCTTGTAGACGTCGAGCACGGACTTCTTGACGCGCAAGGTGACGGGCGTGGTGCGGTCGGGATAAACGACCACGGCGTTTTTCCAGAATTCTTCGCCGAGTTCGGGAATATCGCTGTAGTCGATATCCTCATCCTTCATCGCCGCCAATTCCGCGATGCTGAGCTCGTTATCGTAGCGCTTTTTCATAGCGTTTCCTTTCTGCACCCTTGGCACGGCGCGCCGAGATGATGCGGCGGGCCGTGGTAAAGCGCACGCCGTGCTTTGCAATATTCGAATCGTTGTTGGCGTTGTCCCACTCGAAGATCACAGAATTGTTGATAGTACAAATTGCATGTACAATTCAAAGGCGCTCTGTCGCGCCTCGCCCGGCCCTGCGCTTGCGCACCGGGCGTTCGGCGCTCGAAAAGGTCCACTGGGCCTTTGGCCCGTCGCGCCTCACCCCTTGTTCTTGTAATAAACATCCAAAAACACCGCCAGCATCAGCACCACGCCCTTGATGACCTGTTGCCAGTCGATGCCGACCCCCATGATCGACATGCCGTTGTTCATGACGCCGATGATGAACGCGCCGATGACCGCGCCCACCACCTTGCCGACGCCACCCGTCGTTGCCGCCCCGCCGATGAAGCAGGCGGCGATCACCTCGAGTTCGAAGCCGGCACCGGCCTTGGGCGTCGCCACGTTGAGGCGCGCCGCGAACACCAGCCCCGCCAGCCCGGCCAATGCCCCCATGATGACGAAAATGTAGAACGTCATCCGCTCGGTGTTGATGCCCGAAAGTTTTGCCGCCTTCTCGTTGCCGCCCATCGCATAGATGCGGCGGCCGAAGGTCGTACGCGTTGTCAGGAAGACGAAAAGTGCGATCAGTGCGAACATGACGACCAGCACGTTGGGCAGGCCCTTGTAGCGCGCCATCAGATAGGCGAAGCCGACGAAGGCCACCGCCAGCAGCAGGTTACGGCCATAGAAAATCACGTCTGGCTCTTCCGCCAGCCCATGCTCCTGCTGGTTGCGCCGTTCCTTGAAATTGAAGAACACGATGGCGCCGGTCACCGCGGCACCGATCGCCAGGGCCAGCAGGTTGAAGCCCGAGATGCCGAAGACATCGGGGATGAAGCCCGAACTCAGGAGCTGGAATGACGCGGGGAACGGCCCCACCGATGCGCCGCCCAGGACCGTCAGCGCCAGGCCCTTGAACACCAGCATGCCGGCCAGCGTCACGATGAAGGCCGGGATCTTGTAGTAAGCAACGAAATAGCCCTGGGCGCCGCCGATGGCCGCCCCCAGCGCCAGGCAGGCGATCGAGGTTGTGAAGGGATCGAGCTTCCAGTTGACCATCATCACCGCCGCGACAGCCCCGACAAAACCCGAGACCGAGCCCACCGAAAGATCGATGTGACCCGCCACGATGATCAGCAGCATACCCAGCGCCATGATGACAATGTAGCTGTTCTGCAGGATCAGGTTGGTCATGTTGACGGGCTTGAACAGCGTGCCGTCGGTGGTGAACTGGAAGAAGATCATGATGGCCAGCAGCGACAGCAAAAGCGCATAGTCGCGGATGTTGGCCTTGATGAAGCGCAGCATGTCGGGCTTCACAGCAGCCGTGGTTGTGGCGTCGGTCATGTCAGTGGTTCCTTCTTCGTCACCCTCTCCCGCTCGCGGGAGAGGAAGACACTTGCGTAGCAAGTGTCAGGTGAGGGTGAGTCTGAAACGCGGGCACTGCCCCTCACCGGCCCGCAACGCGGGTGTCCTCTCCCGCAAGCGGGAGAGGTTGTAGGTTCGAGATAGCCCCACCGCGCAATCATCCTCAACTTTCCCATGATTTCATAATCGCCCGCATGATCTTCTCCTGCGTCGCCTGCTTGGCCGGCATTTCGGCCACGAAACGGCCGTCGTTCATCACATAGATGCGGTCGGAGATGCCGAGAAGCTCCGGCATTTCCGACGAGATGACGATCACCGCCTTGCCCTCTTCCGCCAGCTTGTTGATGATGCCGTAGATTTCGTACTTGGCGCCGACATCGATG
>JANPCA010000210.1:0-13168 GCA_031430715.1 Hyphomicrobiales bacterium
GGATGACGAATTCGACCTGATCATGCTCGATCTCCGGATGCCGGGCGTCCAGGGCCTCTCGGGGCTGATCTATCTCCGCGCCCAGTATCCCAATATCCCGGCGGTCATCGTGACCGCGGCCGAGGACCACGGGCTGGTGCAGAAGGCCTTGAACCTCGGAGCCTCCGGTTTCATCCCCAAGACGTCCGGAATCGACACCATCGTCAAGGCGGTGACCGCCGTGCTCAAAGGCGATGTCTGGGCGCCCGAGGGCTATGCCAATGTGAGCCCCGCCGACAAGGAGGCCGAAGGCATCGCCAAGCGCATCGCCACGCTGACCGCGCAACAAATCCGTGTGCTGATGATGCTGAAGGAGGGCCTGCTCAACAAGCAGATCGCCTTTGAGCTCAGCGTCTCGGAGGCCACCGTCAAGGCCCATGTCTCGGCCATCCTGCAGAAGCTGAATGTCTCGAGCCGCACCCAGGCGGTGATCGCGGCGGGCCGCATCGACGGCGTGCCGGGAGTGGGCTAACCCCCTACTCCACCGCCTCGGCCCGGATCGCCACATGCGACATGGCGGCGCGCAATGCGGCGGGCTTCACCGGTTTGCGCAGCAGGTGGACGTCGTGGGCGACCGCCAGATCGGCCACCGCGGCGGTGCGGTCGGCGGTGATCAGCACGGCGGGGATGTGGCGCCGGGCCTTGGTCCTCAGTGTACGGATGACCGAGATGCCGTCTTCCTTGTTGAGGTGATAGTCGGCGAGGATCATGTCGATCCTGGCTTCGCTGGATTCGAACGCGGCCAGCGCTTGCGCCCCGCCGGTGGCGGTCAGCACCACATGACCCCAGCCGCCAAGCAGGTGCCCCATGCCCTCCAGAATCGACCTCTCGTTGTCGATGACCAGCACGCGGATGGCACTTGCGAGCAATGGTGGCGGCAGGCGCTGCCGTTTGGCCGGCACGGCAGCGGCGGCGATCGGCACGTCGATGGCGAAGAGCGAGCCTTTGCCCGGCTCGGATCGAACGGTGATCTTGCTCACCAGCACCTTGGCCATGCGCTCGACAATCGATAATCCAAGGCCCAGGCCCGTGGTGCCGTCGCTGTCGGCGTGGAGGCGCTGGAATTCCTGGAAGATCACCTCGCGCTTTTCCGGGGGGATTCCGGGTCCGGTATCATAGACGGCAATCCGCAGACTGGCCCCATGCCGCCGGCAGCCCATCAGCACGCGGCCCCGGCGGGTGTATTTGACGGCATTGGAGAGGAGGTTCTGCAAGACCCGGCGCAGCAGCTTGCGGTCCGACGACACTGTTAAACCGCAGGGCATGATCTTGAGGACCAAGCCCTTCTTGCGCGCCGCCGGGCCATATTCGAGCGCCAGGGCCTGAAGGATGTCGTCGATAAGGAGGGGACCGATCTCGGCCTGCATGGCGCCGGCATCGAGGCGCGAGATATCGAGCAATGCCGAGAGAATGTCCTCGACCGCTTCAAGGGATAGATCGACATTGCGCACCAACTCGCTGTCCTTGCTGCGCTTCATGCGCTCGACGAGGCTCGAGGTGAACAGCCGCGCGGCATTGAGCGGTTGCAGGATGTCGTGGCTGGCCGCCGCGATGAACCGCGTCTTGGAGAGATTGGCCTCGTCGGCCTCCGACTTGGCCTCGGCCAGTTCGGCATTGAGGCGCGTCAATTCCGCCGTGCGCTCCTTGACCCTGCGTTCAAGCGACTCGTTGGAGCGCTGCAGGGCCTCGGCCGCCTGCACGCTTTCCGTGGCATCGATGAAGGTGACGACAACGCCGCCGTCCGGCATCGGGCTGGAGCGCACTTCGAACACTTGCGCCGTGTCCTGGCAGCGCTCGCGGAATACCTCGTGGGCAACGGCGATGCGCCGAACCCGGTCGTCGAGCTGGGCCATGCCGCTTTCGGTGCGGTCGAGGAAGGTCGCGGCGATTTCGGTAATGGGGGTGCCGACCCGCGTCACGTCGCTGCCTGGCCCCAGGAACTCCTGCAGTTTGTTGTTCCAGCAGATCAGCGTCATGCCGGGTTCGAAGACGGCGATGCCCTGGTCGACATTGTCGATGGCCGACTGCAGCAGGTCGCGGTTGTGCTGGATCGCCGCCGAGGCATCGTCGAGCAGCTTCATGGCGCCGCGCGCCTGGGTCGAATGGCGCTCCAGCATGAGGGCGATGACGAGGCGGGCCGAGGCGACGCCGACGGCGCTGGCCAGCAGATGCTCGGCGAAACGGATCAGCCGGACATCGGCCTCGGCGGCAGGCGAGGCCGCGGAGCCGCGCTGGGCAAGGAATTCCGCGAAGGCCACCTGGGCCCGTTCCTGGCCGATATAGCGCGCCACCGTTTCCTGCAGGCGCCCGGCGGTGACAGCGGTACGCCACAGCTTGAAGCCGCTGCCCGCGCCCGGCTGCAGATCCCGCGTCACGAAGCTCGTGGCCTGGACGCGCTCGATGGGGCTCGGCGCCCGCGTCAGGGAACCCGCCACATAGGCGCAGGTGTTGGCGAGAAGACTCCACAGCACGCCATGGGTGAGCGGATCGAACTCCATGGCGAACAACATGCGCGGGCGCAGGAGACCGACTCCTAAAGGACCGTGATCGAGGATATCCCGCCCGATCCAGCCGGCATCGACGAAGGAGGGCAGCAGCAGGCAATAGAGCCACACCGCGAAGCCCACGGTGATGCCCCACATGGCGCCGCGCGCCGTCGCCCTGCGCCACACCAGCCCGCCGAAAAAGGCGGGTGCGAATTGCGCCACGGCGGCGAATGACAAGAGCCCCACCTGGGCCAGCGCCGCCGAGGCGCCGATCATGCGGTAATAGGCATAGGCCATGGAGAGCACCAGGACGATGGCCCAGCGCCGGATGAGGATCAGCCGCTCGCCGATGTCCTCATGCACGGCGGCGCGTTCGCCATGACGGCGCAATAGGAGCGGCACCACGAGGTTGTTGCACACCATGATGGACAGCGCGATGCATTCGACGATGACCATGGCGGTCGACGCCGACAGTCCGCCGAGGAAAGCCACCAGCGCAAAGAAACGGTTTCCGGCATCGACCGGCAAGGCCAGCACGAAGGTGTCGCCATCCGCCCCCTTGGGCAGCAGCAGCAACCCCGCAACGGCGATCGGAACGACGAAAATATTGATGGCCACCAGATAGGCCGGGAACATCCAGGCGGCGCGGCGGATTTCATGGCTGCTGGAATTCTCGACCGCCGCCACATGGAACTGCCGCGGCAGCAGCACGATGGCGAAGGAGGCGAGCAGCGTCATGGTCAGCCAGCGCCCGCCGTCGAGCCCTCCCGAATAGAGACCCGGCACGAAGGGGTCGGCGGCGGCGCGGTCGAGGAACGGCCCGATGCCGCCCATGATGCCGAACACCACGAAGAGGCCGACCGCCAGAAAGGCCAGCAACTTGACCAGCGATTCCACCGCGATGGCCAGGATCATGCCATCCTGATGCTCGGTGGTGTCGATGTGGCGGGTGCCGAACAGGATGGCGAAGATGCCCATGGTGACGGCCACCGTGAGCGACAGCCCATCGATGCCGGTCGACGGCCTCAGGATGTCGCGCGACCATTCCGGCTCGGCGATCAGCACCTGCAACGAGGCCGAAACGGCTTTAAGCTGGATCGAGATATAGGGCACGATGCCGATGACGGCGATGACCGCCACCAGTGCTCCCAGTGCCTCGCTCTTGCCATAGCGCGCCGCCAGGAAATCGGCGATCGAGGCAATGTTGTGGCGCTTGGTCAGTTCGGCGATCGACTGCAGCAGCGGCCAGCCCAGCGCAAAGACCAGGATCGGACCCAGGTAGATCGGAATGAAATCGAGGCCCGATCTCGACGCGATGCCGACGCTGCCGAAATAGGTCCACGAGGTGCAGTAGACGCCGAGCGACAGGGCATAGATGATGGGGCGCCCGGCCCGCACGTTCCATTTGCGGGCCATGTGGTCGCCATAGGTCGCCACCCCGAACAGGGCGCCCAGATAGGCGAGCCCGGCAAACAGTATGGTCCACTCTCCGATCACGGCATCGATGATCGGCGCGAAGCCACCTGGAATCAAGCCGGATTCGGGACGGCTTTGATCTGAGTCAATGACGAGCGCCGCTGCAGCGCACAATGCTCAGCCTGCTGTGTTGAAAAGGGGGCACTCATGGGGGCTGGTTCACTTGCGCAAATGGGCCTGTGGGGCCTGCTTGCCTTGACTGCCATTACGCTCGGCGCCTTGGCCCACGATCAGGGCTACGCCATTCACATGTTCATCTTCGCGGCTGCCGCTGTCTCGGTCGTGATCTACCAGGCGCGCAGTTCCGGCCAAGTGCCAGAAGACATCTCCGGTTACATGGACGGGGTCGTCAGGGCCGGCGCCATTGCCACGGTGTTGTGGGGCGTCGTGGGCTTCCTGGTGGGCCTCCTCATCGCCCTGCAGCTGGCCTTTCCGGCCTGGAACCCGAATCTCGAATGGTTCAATTTCGGCAGGCTCAGGCCGCTGCACACCTCGGCTGTGGTCTTCGCTTTTGGCGGCAACGCGCTGATGTGCACCAGCTTCCATGTCGTTCAGCGCACCTGCCGCACCAGGCTTGCCTTCGGCAACCTCGCCTGGTTCGTGTTCTGGGGCTATCAGCTGTTCATCGTTCTGGCCGCCACCGGCTACCTGCTGGGCGTTACGGAATCGCGCGAATACGCCGAACCGGAATGGTACGTCGATCTGTGGCTCACCGTGGTCTGGGTGGCCTATCTGCTGGTGTTCTTCGGAACCCTGATCCAGCGCAAGGAACCCCACATCTACGTGGCCAACTGGTTCTACCTGTCCTTCATCGTGACCATCGCCATGCTGCATGTCGTCAACAACCTGGCGATCCCGGTGTCGTTCCTCGGTTCGAAGAGTTACTCCATGTTCTCAGGGGTCCAGGACGCGCTGACGCAATGGTGGTACGGCCATAACGCCGTGGGCTTTTTCTTGACCGCCGGCTTCCTCGGCATGATGTATTATTTCATCCCGAAGCGGGCTGGCCGGCCGGTTTATTCCTACCGGCTTTCGATCGTGCATTTCTGGTCGCTGATCTTCCTCTATATCTGGGCCGGTCCGCATCACCTGCACTATACCGCACTCCCCGACTGGGCGCAGACTCTCGGCATGGTGTTCTCGATCATGCTGTGGATGCCCTCGTGGGGCGGCATGATCAACGGCCTGATGACGCTGTCGGGCGCCTGGGACAAGCTGCGCACTGATCCTGTGTTGCGCATGATGGTGATTTCGGTGGCCTTCTACGGTATGTCCACCTTCGAGGGCCCGGTGATGGCAATCAAGTCGGTGAACTCGCTCAGCCACTACACCGACTGGACAATCGGGCACGTGCACTCAGGTGCGCTTGGCTGGGTCGGCATGATCTCGATGGGCTGCATGTATCACCTGATCCCCAGGCTGTGGGGCAAGGCCGAAGTCTATTCGCTGCGTCTGGTCAGCTGGCATGTCTGGCTGGCAACACTAGGAATCGTTGTCTATGCTTCCGCTATGTGGGTGTCGGGCATCATGCAGGGCCTGATGTGGCGCGAGTATGATACCCAAGGCTTCCTCGTCTACTCCTTCGCGGAGACGGTGGCGGCCATGCATCCCTACTATGTCATCCGTGCTTTCGGCGGGTTGCTCTTCCTCGTGGGCGCGCTGATCATGGTCTACAACATCTACCGCACCATCCAGGGCGCCAGCCCCGCCAAGGCAGCCATCGCTGTGCCCGTTGCGGCTTGAGTTGCAAGGAACGAAAAATCATGAAACATGACACCATCGAAAGAAACGCCACGCTCCTGCTCATCCTCAGCCTGATCGTGGTGACGATCGGCGGCCTGGTACAGATCACGCCGCTCTTCTACCTCGAGAACACCATCGAGAAGGTCGAGGGCATGCGGCCCTACACGCCCCTCGAACTGGCGGGGCGCAACATCTATGTCCGCGAGGGCTGCTACACCTGCCACAGCCAGATGATCCGGCCCTTCCGCGACGAGGTGGAGCGCTATGGCCATTACAGCCTCGCGGCGGAATCGATGTACGACCATCCCTTCCAGTGGGGCTCGAAGCGGACGGGGCCGGACTTGGCCCGCGTCGGCAACCGCTATTCCGATGAATGGCACCGCGAGCATTTGGCGAACCCGCGCAACGTGGTGCCGGAATCGGTCATGCCCGGCTACGCCTTCCTGTATGATAAGCCGCTCGACACCAAGGGCTTCGGCGCCCATCTCGCGGCGCTCAATCTCACCACCAACAATGGCAACGGCGCCATGTATTCCGAAGACCAGATCGCCAATGCCGACGCCGACTTGGCTGCGCAAGGCACCGGCGCAGAGGCCGACGCCCTGCTGGCCCGCTATCCGAAAGCCCAGGCCCGCGACTTCGATGGCCAGGCGCAAGTGACCGAAATGGACGCGTTGGTCGCCTATCTGCAGATGCTCGGCACGTTGGTCGATTTCGCCACCTTCAAGGCCGAGATGGAAACGCGGTGACGTGATGGATTACAACACATTGCGTCATCTGGCCGACAGCTGGGGCCTCGTTGCCATGTTCGCCTTCTTTCTCGCCGCCGCCGCCTTCGCCTTCCGCCCCGGCTCCAAACAGCGTTACGACGAAGCCGCGCGCATCCCCCTCAAAGATGATTCTGAGGACTAAATTCCTATGACGAAAATCGAACACGACGACATCACCGGCACGGCGACCACGGGCCACGAGTGGGACGGCATCAAGGAATTGAACACGCCGCTGCCGCGCTGGTGGCTCTATACGTTCTACGCCTGCATTGTCTGGGCCCTCGTCTACACCATCTTCTATCCGGCCTGGCCGCTGATCAGCGGTGCGACACCCGGCATTCTCGGTTACAGTTCTCGCGCCGATCTGGTGAACAGCGTCGAAGAGGCCAAGGGCGCCCAAATGACGCAGCTTGACAGGATCGCCGCGGCGGGCGTCGACGATATCCTGAAGGATCCGGACATGCTGGCCTTCGCAAGAGCCGGCGGCGCCGCGGCCTTCAAGGTGAACTGCGTGCAGTGCCATGGTTCGGGTGCCACGGGAAGTAGCGGCTACCCCAATCTCAACGACGACGACTGGCTGTGGGGCGGCGCGGCGGAGCAGATTCACACCACGCTCCTGAACGGTATCCGCTACACGCTCAATGCCGAGACGCGGGTTTCCGACATGCCCGCCTTCGGCGCCGACAGCGTGCTGAAGCCCGAAGAAATCACCGACGTCGCCAACTTCACGCTCACCCTGTCGGGGGCCAAGGCCGATGCCGTGGCGGCGGCACGCGGCAAGCAGCTCTTCGCCGACAATTGCGCCGCCTGCCATGGCGAGGCGGGCCTCGGCAACAAGGAACTTGGCGGCCCCAATCTCACCGACAAGATCTGGCTCTTTGGTGATACGATCGATCAGGTGAAGGCTCAGATCAACAAGCCGCGCATGGGCGTCATGCCGGCCTGGGGCGGCAGGCTCGATGCGGCGACCGTCAAGCAGCTCGCCGTCTACGTCCATTCATTGGGCGGCGGAGAAGTGGCGCAGTGATTGAGAAATGAAATTGACCGGACCCGCATTCACCCAAATGCCGTCACCCCGGCGAAGGCCGGGGTCCAGACTCCCCGGCGCGCAAAAGCTGGATTCCGGCCTTCGCCGGAATGACGGGCTTTGTTGAATGGTACAACTTATCAACACGCTTGATCCGGTTCAGGTGGACCGCGAAGCGGTGGAGGCCGTCAACAAGGCCGAAAACCGCCCGCTCTATCAGGCCCGCATCAAGATTCACCCGAAGGATGTGTGGGGCACCTTCCGGCGCCTCAAGTGGGCGCTCGTCGCCATCCTGCTCGGCATTTACTACATCGCCCCCTTCCTGCGCTGGACCAGGCCCGGCGAGGCGCCCGGCCAGGCCATCCTCATCGACCTCGCCAACCGCCGCTTCTATTTCTTCTTCATCGAGATCTGGCCGCAGGAATTTTACTACGTCGCGGGCCTGCTCATCATGGCGGGAGTCGGGCTGTTCCTCGTCACCTCGCTGTTCGGCCGCGCCTGGTGCGGCTATGCCTGCCCGCAGACGGTGTGGACCGATCTCTTCATGTGGGTCGAGCGCCGGGTGGAGGGTGACCGCAATGCCAGGCTCCGCCTTGATGCCGCACCGCTGTCAACGAGCAAAATCGTCAAGCGAACGATCAAACTGGCGATCTGGCTGGTGATCGCCATCTCGACCGGCGGTTTCTGGGTTTTCTATTTCGCCGACGCGCCGGCCCTGTTCATGGAACTGGTCACCGGCCAGGCGGCATCGGTCGCTTATTTCACCATCGCCATCCTCACCGCCACGACCTTCACCTTCGCGGGCTTCATGCGCGAACAGGTGTGCACCTACATGTGCCCGTGGCCGCGCATTCAAGGAGCCATGCTCGACGAGGACTCGCTCATCGTCACTTACAACGCCTGGCGCGGCGAACCGCGCCATGCCGGCCGCAAGAAAGCCGAGGCGCAAGGCCTCAAAACGGGCGATTGCGTGGACTGTAACGCCTGCGTCGCCGTCTGCCCGATGGGCATCGATATCCGCGACGGCAACCAGCTCGAATGCATCAACTGCGCGCTGTGCATCGACGCTTGCGACGCGGTGATGGAAAAGGTCGGCACGCCCAAGGGCCTCATCAACTATTCGACCTCGAGCCTCTATGCCGCCAATGTGGCGGGCAAGAACCAGCACTGGAACAAGAGCCACCTGTTGCGGCCGCGCACGTTGATCTATGCCGGCCTCTGGGCATTGACCGGCGCCGTCATGCTGGTGACGCTGCTCAACCGTTCCGAGCTTGCCGTCAACATCGTGCCCGACCGCAATCCGCTGTTCGTGACGCTTTCTGACGGCGCGGTGCGCAATGGCTACACGGTGAAGATCCTCAACAAGAAGCAAGCACAGCGGAATTTCCGCGTGACGCTTTCAGGCCTGCCCGGCGCCACCCTGGAAATGGTGGGTGTTGAGGCCAAGAACCTGACCAGCCTCGATGTGGCCGTCGAGCCCGACAAGCTGCGCGCCATCAAGGTCTATGTGGCCACCGCCGGCGGCAAGGTTCTGACCGAAGAGAAGACCAACTTCCAGTTTGATGTGGCGGAAATCACCAGCGGGGCCGAGCCTGAATCCGGCAGCTACGAGGCGATCTTCCACAGCCCCGGCAAAGAGGAGTAGAATTGTTGGCCATGGCTATCCGCGCAAAGCAATTCACCGGCCGGCACATGCTGGCCTCGCTCGCCGCCTTCTTCGGCGTCATTCTCGGCGTTAACCTGACGCTGGCCTATTTCGCCAGCTCGACTTTCTCCGGCCTCGTCGTCGCCAATGGCTATGTCGCGAGCCAGTCCTTCGGCGGCGGCCTCGCCCGCGCCAAGGCTCAAGCTGCGCTGGGCTGGAATGTCGCCATGAGCCACGCCGAAGACCGCGTGCGTCTCACCTTCGCCGATTCGCAACGGCAGAAACTCCGTGGGCTGATGATCACCGGCAGGCTCAGCCGTCCGGCCGCGCAGCGCTTCGACCAGGCGCTGACTTTCACTGACACCGGTGCCGGCGTCTATGCCGCCCCGGCCAGCCTGAGCCCCGGCCTCTGGGAAGTCGAGATCGACGCCAATGGCGCCGGAGTTCCCGGCTACCACAAGATATTCCGCTTCGTGGTGAAAGGCTGAGGCCATGCCGCTGCCCTGCTGCACCATCGACGGCGAATATTTTCAGCCCTTCAAGCTCGAGGGCACCGATGCCGAGCGCTGGATGAGTGCGGCGGGACCGGGCCTCACGCGCATCGAATTCCTGGTGCCGCAGGCCAACCGCCCGAGCGCCATGCCGGCAATCGAGAACGGGCTGTTGAAATTCGCGGGCGTAACGTCGGCGCGGGTCAATCTCACCGGGCGCCGCGTCGCGGTGATCTTCAGGGAGGGCGCGTTCGAACCGCAAGTGCTCATCGATGGGCTTGCCAGTCTCGGTTACATGGCGCGGCCCTTCGACCCGCGCGAGACCGGCCTCAGCAAGGACGATCGCGAAGGCAGCCGCCTTCTAAAGGCGTTGGCCGTCTCTGGCTTCGCGGCGGGCAACGTCATGCTGCTGTCGGTCGCCGTGTGGTCGGGTGCGGAGGCGGCGACACGCGATCTCTTCCATTGGCTCTCCGCCATGATCGCCCTTCCCGCCGTTGCTTACGCTGGCCGGCCCTTCTTCTATTCCGCCGTCAACGCGTTGAGGCTCGGCCGCGTCAACATGGACGTACCAATCTCGCTCGGCGTGCTGCTCGCCTCGTTCATGAGCCTGTTCGAGACCATCAATGGCGAGGTGCACGCCTATTTCGATGCCTCCGTCACACTGCTCTTCTTCCTGCTGGCGGGGCGCTACCTCGACCACCTGATGCGGGCAAGAGCCCGCTCGGCCATCGCGCAACTGGTGTCGCTCTCATCTGAAGGCGCAACGGTGATCGACGCCGGCGGCAGCCGCCGTTTCGTGGCGGCGCGTGATCTCAAGGCGGGCATGATGATTGCCGCAGCCGCCGGTGACCGTCTTCCCGCCGACGGCCGCATCATTGCCGGAATCAGCGACATGGACCGCTCGCTGCTGACCGGCGAGTCCGCCCCCGAAACCGTGAAGTCCGGCAGCCTCGTCCATGCCGGCGAACTCAACCTCACCGGACCCTTGACCATCGTGGTCACCGCCGCCGGCAACGACACGTTCCTGAGCGAACTGGTGCGCCTGATGGCGGCGGCCGAACAGGACCAGTCGCGCTATATCCGCATCGCCGACCGCCTCGCCCGCTTCTATTCGCCCGCCGTTCACACGCTGGCCGCGGTGACGCTCATCGGCTGGCTGGTCCTCGGGCATGGTTGGCATGATGCGCTGATGGCCGCCGTCGCCGTGCTGATCATCACCTGCCCCTGCGCGCTGGGCCTTGCCGTTCCCGCCGTCCAGGTGGTGGCGAGCGGACGCCTGTTCCGCTCCGGCATCATGATCAAGGATGGCGCAGCCCTTGAGAAATTGAGCGCCGTCGATACCGTCGTGTTCGACAAGACCGGAACACTGACACGCGGCGAGCCGGAACTGGTTTCGCCTCTCGCCGTCTCGACCGGCACGCTTGCCCTGGCCGCGGGGTTGGCCCAGCACAGCCGTCATCCATTATCGCAAGCACTGGTGCGCGAGGTGACGCGCCGTGGGCTGATACCCGCCGAAGTTTCAGACGTGACCGAACATCCGGGCTTCGGCCTCTCGGGCATGTATCAGGGCGAGCAATTGCGCCTCGGCAACCGCGCCTGGTGTGGGGCCGAGGAGGCCGGCGAAGACAAGGGCCTGCTCGAATTCGCCTTCCGCTGCGGCGCCAGGGCGCCGGCCTTCTTTCATTTCGAGGACGCCTTGCGCGCCGACACCGCCACCACGATCAATGACCTGAAACGTCTCGGCCTCGCCGTGCATCTGCTGTCGGGCGACCGCGAACAGGCCGTGCGCCGCGCCGCCGACGCGCTCGAGATCGGCACCGCCGTGGCCCGCGCCACACCGCAGGCCAAGCTCGCCTATGTCGATGCACTATCGAAGGCGGGCCGCAAAGTGCTGATGGTGGGCGACGGCATCAACGATGCGCCCGCACTTGCCGCTGGTTACACATCGATGGCGCCGGCGGCTGCCTCCGACATCGGGCGCACGGCCGCCGAGACCGTGTTCATGGGCGAATCGATGAGCGCCGTCACCACTGCCATTTCAATAAGCCGCGCCGCGCAGGCCATCGCCAAGCAGAACTTCGCCCTCGCCCTCGGCTATAATGTGTTGGCCGTGCCGCTGGCCATGGCCGGTTACGTCTCTCCGCTGGTGGCGGCGGCCGCCATGTCCAGTTCCTCGATCATCGTCATTGCCAACGCGCTTCGCTTGGGGGTGGGCAAGACTCCGACGCCTGCTTCTGCTACTGTTGCACGCCGTGTAAAGGCCGCTGACGCGGGCTTGAGGAACGCCGCATGACCGGACTTCTTTATCTTATCCCCGCCGCCCTGTTTCTGGGCGGGGTTGGCCTCGTGGCCTTCGTCTGGTCGCTGCGCTCCGGGCAATACGACGACCTCGAAGGTGCCGCCTGGCGCATCCTTCAGGACGATGACAAGCCGCGTCCATGAAGGACCTTTTCGGGCCTTCACCAAATTGCCGCAAATCTTGCTGAACAGTCAATGCGCCCGTTGACAACAGGGCGGCGCGAGACCCAAGCTGGCGTCTCCGCACAACAGACTGATGACCGGAGGATTCCCCATGATGACTGTCCGCAATCGCGTTCTCGACCAGTCCGCGTGGCGGTTGCAGGTTCTCTGGGTGGTCTTCGCAAGCCTGCTTGGGCTGATGATCCAGTCAACCGCCGGACAGGCCGCCAAGACATTTCCCGTCGACCAATTCAGCTATTACCTGAGCGATTACGACTACGAACTGGGCAAGCTCGCGAAGACTGTCACCCGCGGCGACGCGGAACTCGAAGCCGATATTACGGCGGCGATCACGGCGGGCAATGCCAGGCTCGCCGCCGCCGCGATCGAGCAGCTCCTGACGAGGCGCCCAACTGATTCTACGCTGTGGTTGAAGCTCGCCCAGCAACTGGCCGTGGCCACGCCGATCAATGATTCGGACAGCTATCAGTTGCCCTCGAAAATGATCGGTGCCGGACTGCGCGCCTACAACATGGCCCGCTCGCCACAGGATGAAGCGGCAACTCTCATCATTGCCGGGCAGGGCTTCGCCAAGCGCGAGAACTGGCGCCCGGCGCTGCTCGCTTACAAGGAAAGCCTGAAACTCGCCGACGCGGCGGACATCCGCGCCATCTATGAAACCATGCGCATCGAGCACGGTTTCCGGGTGGTCGACTACAAGGTCGAGAATGACGCCGCACCGCCGCGCGTCTGTTTCGAATTGTCGGAACCCGTGTCGCGCACCATCACCGATTTCACCTCCTACTTCACGCAAGCGCCCGGCCCCGTGGCCGCCGTCACCGCCGAATCGACCAGGCTCTGCGTCGAGGGCCTGAAGCATGGCGAACGCTATCGGATCACGGCGCGCAAGGGCCTGCCCGCCGCTGTCGATGATAATTTCGCCAAGGACTTCCAATTCGAATTCTACGTGAAGGACCGCAACCCCTCGGTGCGCTTCTCGGGCAAGGCCTATGTGCTGCCGCGCTCTGGCC